>NZ_CP115758.1 GCF_027912675.1 Paracoccus sp. SCSIO 75233
GCATGGGTTTAGCCAATACCGTCCAAAAAATGCTCATGAGTGGCCTGAAGCACGGTCTTGTGGATTTATTACCATAAAATCAAAAACTTGCGGGTATCTTTATGTGACTTACGTATTGGTGCTGTGGATAACTTTCACACTACATCTAGATTCTTCTTGCCGGACTCACTTGATCGTGGCATTCCCGTTCTGACGGCAAAACGCGTCAGACGCGCTGTACACCGTCAGAATGACCAAGAGCCTCAACAGAGGCCGAGAGTGGGCGGCAGGACATGGATGATCGTAACGTTGGATACGCGCAAGGCATAGGCTCTTCCGACATCGGAGCATTTGCCGACAATCTGGCTGAATCTTTGGATCGCCAGATGAAGATCGCTTTCGAGCCCGAAGAACGAAAGTCCCTGCGCCGTTTCAGTTCAACCGAGGTCGCCAGCCTCCTGCGCGTAAGCACATCTAACCTGCGCAACCGGCACAAGGACGGCAGCTTCCCGGAAGTGCATACAGACAACCGCGGACACCGGTTCTACACAGCCCAAGAGATTGATGAGTTGCGTGATATTCTAGGGCGCACTGGAAAGAACGTAGAAAGTTACCGCCCTGGTCGACGAGAGGGCGATCGTCTCCAGGTAATATCGGTCGTCAATTTCAAAGGCGGATCGTCAAAAACGACAGCAACGATACATCTTGCACAACGGTATGCCTTGCGAGGCTACCGAGTGTTGGTCTTGGATCTCGATCCGCAGGCAAGTTTGACCACCTTTTTCGGCTTTCGGCCTGAGCTCGAGTTCGCCGAAGGCGGCACAATCTATGATGCCCTGAGATATGAGGAGCAAGTTCCGCTCTCAGCCGTCATCCAAAAAACCTACTTCCATAAGCTCGATATGGTCCCAGCGGGCTTGATGCTCTCGGAATACGAAACTGAGACGGCAAATGCCCTCGCCCGCCGGGTGCAGCCCATATTTGCGGAGCGTCTCGCCTTAGCGCTTGAGGAAGTAGAGGCGAATTACGACATCGTTCTGATCGACTGCCCACCTCAACTTGGTTTCTTGACCCTTACGGCGTTGGCAGCCTCAACGGGACTTTTGGTAACCGTGGTACCTGGCATGCTCGACATCGCTTCCATGAGCCAGTTTCTGAAACTTGCTTCGGAAACGGTCAAGGCCGTGGAAGAAGCCATTGGCCGGCGCGTGACCTGGGACTTCGTAAAGTTCTTGATCACGAGATACGAACCGTCGGACGGGCCTCAGACGCAGATGGCGGGCTACCTAAGATCGATCTTGGCCGGACAGGTCATGACTGAACCAATGCTGAAATCTACGGCGATCTCAGACGCTGGTATGACCCAGCAAACCGTCTACGAAGTTGATCCGAGCCAATTCATCAGAAAAACGATTGATCGCGCTCTGACCAGCGTGAACGGCGTTGGAGATGAGTTGGAACAGACAATCCAAATGGCATGGGGGCGCCGCTGATGGCCCGAAACATCTTCAATCAGCCACCAAAGGACGAGAAGGAGAGCGCGGCCCCCTCCCCTACCGCGCCAAAAGCGGCAAAATTGCCAGGATCTGTTGGCGGATTGCGCGACTCTTTGCGCGAGATCACCGCGAATTCCATTCGGGACATCGAGCCCGATCAGATTGAGATGGATGGTCTGCGCGATCGG
The DNA here is from genome assembly GCF_027912675.1 of Paracoccus sp. SCSIO 75233. NCBI lineage: Bacteria > Pseudomonadati > Pseudomonadota > Alphaproteobacteria > Rhodobacterales > Paracoccaceae > Paracoccus > Paracoccus sp. SCSIO 75233. Next base: position 1,664 of record NZ_CP115758.1, read on the forward strand.
TTAGTGCTGGAGGATTCCAGTATTGATGAGTTGGCCGAAAGCATTCGCAAGCATGGGCAACAAGTGCCAATTATGGTCCGTCCATCGGCCCAACCGGACAGATACCGTATCATCTACGGCCGACGCAGGCTTGCAGCGATCCGCATGATCGGTGGAACGGTCAAGGCGATCGTCCGAACTTTGGATGACGACGCATCTCTGATCGCACAGGGCCAAGAGAACAATCTCCGACTAGACCCGTCTTTCATTGAGAAATCTCTTTTTATCAAAGAGATGCAGGAATCAGGCTACAAGCCAAACGTCATCCAGGATGCTCTCGGTTTGACACGGCAGGGCGTGTCCAACCATCGCGTCGTCATAGAGCAACTGCCAGAAGGGCTTGTACAGTTGATAGGGCCGGCACATGGCATCGGACGACGGCAATGGGGTGATCTGGCTGCTTTCTCGAAAAAGATAGATCTGGTGAACACGGCCAGAAAAGTGATTGCCGCCCTGCCCGACGACACTCCAAGCGCGGAAAAGTTTCAGGCAGTCTACTCGGCTTGCTCGAACAAGGCACGTAGCGACAAGAAGCAAGCCAACGGCAGCCTAAAGTCCGTCGTCAAAGATGCGGACGGTAGCTCTGTGGGAACGCTGACGGTCGATCAGAAAACGATCGCCATCAAGATCGCCAAGAAGGACAACCCAGAATTCGGCCAATGGCTCGAAGAGCGCGCAGAGGCAGCGCTTTTGCAGATCTTCGAACAGTGGCGGAATGAGAGCGGCTCTGGGTCCTAACCCAAGCCACACAGAGTAACGCGAGCAGAGGAGAAAAGCGAAGACCAGAAGAAAAGAGCCCCCCAAAGTTTCCCCTGGAGAGCCCTCATCATTCGATTAGCACTCATGATGTAGCAACCTCCAACAAACCGGTCAAGAGTCACCGATTCGGTGGACGGTTTTTTTTGCCTTTTCCTGAGCAAAATCTCGGGAAAAGACTGGGAAGCTGTGGGCCGAACGGTCGTCGTGAACAAACCATGGCATTTACAAAACTATCGATCAAAACCGCTGGTGCTGTTGCATCAAGCGGCTCAATTTCTGCGGCTGAAACCGACATTTGGACCATCTTCAGGGCACTGAGAGATGCACGGAGCGTATTCGGTCTGCGTCCTGGCCATATCCAAACACTTCAAGCCATGCTCAGTTTCTTGAAGCCCGGCCACGGCGAAACGGTTTTCGCGTCCAACGACTCGATTTGCCAGCGCGTCGGCGGTATCGACGAACGGACACTCCGCAGACACATCAACCGCTTCGTCGAACTCGGTTTCATCAAACGCAATGATAGCTCGAACCGGAAGCGATACCGCGTTCGCTCGTCCAGCGGGGAATGCATCAGCTATGGACTGTCTCTAACCCCCCTCATCCAACGTGCAAGCGAGCTTATCGCCATCGCACATGAGATGGAAAATAACCGGCGGGATCGGATATTTATCCGCAAACAGATCCTTACAAAGCTCGCCAATTTGGAAAAGCATGATCCCTGCAACACATTCATCACCCACGCACGGAGAGCTCTACGCAGGAAGCTGAGCCTGCCCGAATACCACGCGCTGCTCGCTGACACGGACAAAGAATGCCGGAATTTGAGTACACCAGATGACCCACCAGAAACTGTGGAATTGCCCGCCAATGACGGACAAACTGTCCGGCACCAATCTAAGTCTGAAGAAGAAAAAAAAGATTTAGATAGCAACATAGGCAATGAAGCTCTGAAACCAGACTTGCTAACCTCAGTTTGCGATCAAGCGACGTCGTTCTCCACAGAGAGACTTAGAAACTGGTTGGACATTGAAAACCATGCTCGAACACTTGCACCCATGATGGGGGTTCACCCAGATACATTCGAAAAAGCCAAGAATGCAGTAGGAGCTCAGAAAGCGTCATGCGCCATCTTCATCATGCTACAACTTGGAAGACGCATCAGGGACTTTGGAGCGTATTTTCACAGTATTACCTTGGGCCAACGTCAAGACCAGTTTGATCCAGTGGCTTTGATCAATCGTCTATCCAAAACTGCTATGCAACCCGCCTAGTGTCCACCGCGGTGGACGTCTGACTGGCAACTAGTCCAATTACGCGTGGTCTCTCCACATGCATCAAAGCCACCGAGCCAAATTCCAATAGGGCGATACTGCGCGGTCATTCCATGTTCCTCCGTCCGGTCGATGTCCACCGCGGTGGACAGATCCGGCACCAAGTCTCACACCTCACATTCGTGACAGCCGTTCTTCGTCATCCACGACGTCAAGTGAACCGCCCTTGCCATCCCAAGCCCACAGGACGATGTCGAAGTCCGATGACGACGCACCCTTCGCAAAACTCTTGATCAGGAACCCCGCAAACCCATCCGCTATAAGGGCGCTTGCTAAATCCTGTGTCGGCACAGGTTGACCGTCGAGCATCTTCATGCGCCATGCAGGGTCGGCAAGTATTGACGCTGTCACACCATACCGTTCGAGCCTGTCCTGATCGCGGGTATCGAAAATTGGCCCCAGGTCGGCATTGTACGACACCAGGATCGTGGGTTGCAGGCTGCCTACCTGGTTGGCTTCTCTAAGAGCGGTCGCGGGATCCAGCGAGGTGTAGAGGGCAGGGGTGCCCTTGGCATTAAAGCGCCCTCCATAGAGTTCGGCGCCCCGTCCGGACAAAGGTTCACGCGCATAGACGGCGTTCAGGGCGCGGTAGAGCGGCCCTGAGTAGCGTCCATCTTTCAGCGGCATCAGGCAAAGACGCCCGCATCGACCGCATCGATGTATTCCAGAACTTGCTGAGCTTTGCCTTCCTGCACCAGCTGCATGGCTGTCCGGCCATCAAAGCCGGGCAGGGGCTCTGACCGGTACCATGCATAGGCCATCAGTTCCGAGCCGAAGCGGGGTTCGACTTTGTTCAGCACCTCTACCAATTCGCGCAGGCGGCGCTGCGTCTTGTCCGAACCAATGCGGGCTCGCCTCTGCAACGCGTCTTTGCCCAAGCCGACGGTCAATGCGATCTCTTCTGCTGATGTGCGTAGCACAGCGGCGATCTTGCGCGGTTCGAATTGCCCAGCTTCAGCAAAGTTCGTGATATGCATGATCTATGCTCCTACAGTGATACTGACGGTATATAGCGACAATATTGCTGAATTTCAAGTTGATAGGAGATACTGCGCCTTCGTTTCCCGTGCTAATCCGTAACGCTGCATTGCTCTGAACGAAGCAAATCCTGATTTTTGGGCTTGAGAAGTCGCCGTTAGAGCGCTTTTGCCGATCGAGAACGTCAGATAAGTTATTGATAATATGAGAAAGGCTGCAGCAGTCGGACCGGAGTTGCCGATCTTGGATCGGAACCGCCACTTACTGCATCCAGTCACGGGGGTCCGCGGTGGTGTCGGACCCTCGGCAGTTACCCCGGACCAGTTGGCTAGTGAAAAGGGAAAGTGGACTTCGGGTTTTTGTGACCGACGGATGAGGGCCTTTGGGGTGCCTCTGACGAGTTCGGGCCGGGTTCCGGTCTGCCGTTACGGATGAAGGGCATTCCCATGCAATCAGGTGTCTTGCGCGTGTTACGCGCGACCGCTGCCTCTTGGTGGCGGCATATAGAGCTGCGCCGAGCCGGTCAGACAGGGCTGGCACGGCAGCTCGAGCGGAAGGCCGTTCTCCGCGATCTCGCCTATCTCAGGCAGGCGGCGACGCTGCCGAATGCCCATGTCATCTTCGGAGAAGGCGGAACGTTCCTTCAACTCGGTTGGACCTTCCCACACTCAACCGAAAGACATCCCCATGGCTATTCTCAAGTTCTCCACCTCCGCTGTCGCGGCGCAGATCGCCCACGCGCGTGCCTGCAAGACCTTCCTGCCCAACTGGAACGGACCCGTTGACCGGCCCGCCCTGATCCTCATCGTCGGCAATGGCGTGCATCTGCGCTCGAACGGCATTGATGGCACGACCACCCGGCTCTGCAACTTCGAGAGCGACAGGCGCAGAACCGAACTGGTCAAGGCTTGCAAGGTTGGCTCCACCTGGTATGCGGCGGCAAAGGTCACAAGTCTTGACGGCACCCCTGTCGAGGATGCGACCTATGTGACCGATGCGAATGGCTCGATCACTTTCGGGGCTGTCTTCCTCACCCGATACGATGACGGCTGCTGGGGCTACAAGGATATGGAGGAAAGCGCGGGCCCGAACGCGTCGCGCGCGCCCCTTGCGCTGATCGAACTTCTCTCCGATCTGAAAGACCCGGACAGCTACGCCCGGGACTGGCGCCAGCGCTGCCGGGATTGGGCCGCGATCCCTGACTACGCCGAAGGCGACAAGATCAAGCTCGCAAAACCGGTGACGCTCACCGACGGCAGCACCTGCCAGATCGTCACCGCGACCCACTACAAGCGGGGGCGGCAAAAACGCCGCTGCTACCGGATCGAGGAAACCGGTGGGCTCGTACGCCTCTCGAAGGCCACGCTTGCGGGTTCGGAGCTGCTCAGCTCCGCGAAAGGTGCTGCCAGCCCGGTGCTGGCGGAGTATCTCGCGGGGCGAGAATAGGTGCTGCGCCGGACGGTTCATCGACCTGCGGGCGACAGCAGATCCTGCGGCTTGTCTTGACAAGACAATGCAAGTGCATTACCTATTGCGGTCAGCAAAGCCCCTTTTCTTTCAGGAGACTGCCATGACAGCGCTCGCACAAGACGTCTCGAAACTCACGGACCGGTATCAGACGACCGTGCCGGCGGGTGTGCGCAAGCAGCTCAAGCTGGGCAAGGGCGACCAGATTCGCTACTGCACCGAGCCGAGTGGCAGGGTCTATATCGAGCCCGTGCGCGCCGAAGAGGATGATCCCGCGCTCGGCGCGTTTCTCGATTTTGTCGAGGCCGATATCAAGGCGCATCCGGACCGCATTCGGGCGTTCGATGGGGCTTTGCATGATCGTCTTGCAGCACTGGTCGGAGACGTTGACGTCGATCTCGATGCGCCCCTATCGCTCGAGGATGAATAAGCGGCGATAGCGTGCCCGCCCAAGCGCCCCTTGTCGTAAACGGATGGTCGATTTATGCGCATCCGCTCTTTCTGGACCAGCTCGAAGGGCTGATCGAGGAAGTCGAGGCGCGTAAGGCACGCGATCCAAAGACCTGGCGCAAGAAAAACCCGACGAAACGGCTGGCCGCCATCTTCAAGCTGGTCACCGAGGCCATACCGGCAGATCCGAGTGCCGCAGCCTACCGGCAAGGCAGCACGCTCGGGGATCACCGCAAGCACTGGTTCCGGGCGAAATTCTTCCAGCAGTATCGGTTGTTCTACCGGTTCAACAGCGATGCGAAGGTCATCGTGGTGGCCTGGGTGAACGACGATAAGACCCTGCGCGCCTACGGCAGCAAGACGGATGCCTATGCGACGTTCAAAGGGATGCTGGAAGATGGAAATCCACCTGACGATTTCGACGCGCTCTTGAAAGAAGCGGCGACGGCGGACAAGCGGTTCGAGACGTCTCTTGAAGCGGCGCCCGATCGGTAACCCCTACATCTCCATGCAGATCGATGTCGGCTTGCCACCAACGCGCCCTTTGGCGCGCGCAGAGGCAAGACCCGCCTTGGTACGCTCGCGGATTAGCGCGCGTTCGAACTCGGCCGCGGCACCGAGGACCTGTAGTGTGAACTTGCCTTGCGGCGATGCAGTGTCGATCGGGTCCTGCAGGGACCGGAAGTAGGCACCTTTGGCCTCCAGCCGCTCGATCACCTCCAGCAGGTGCGACAAAGACCGCGCGAGGCGGTCGATCCGGACGACGACCAGCGTGTCGCCCTTGCCGATCCGCTCCAGCACACGTGCAAGCACCGGACGCGCACGATTGCCGCCTGAGGCGTGCTCTTCAAAGATCTCGGCGCATCCCGCCGATTGCAGCGCCTCGGACTGGGGCAGGGGGGTCTGATCCTCTGTGGATACGCGCGCATAGCCTATCAGGGGCATGAAAACGGGCCATTTGCAATTTTAGATAACACTAATAAACGACCGAATGACCGCGCGATCAGAGACCGGCTGCCTTGGTCAGGTTCACCCGGAACCGGTCGCGGCGGCGCTGATAGCGGCGGGTCATCTCGGCCGAGGCGTGTCCGAGCTGCTTCTGGACATAGCGCTCGTCGACCTCGGCCGAACTGGCGAGACCGGCGCGCAGAGAGTGGCCAGAGAAGAGGGCGAGGCGATCCTTTTCGGGCAGCTCTGATCGGATGCCGGCGTCGAGGACCGTGCGCTTGATCAGTCGAGCCACATGTTTGTTGTTGAGCCGCGTTTCGGATGCCCGTGTGCCATCACGCGAGGTTCCGACGAAGACCGGGCCGAAGTCGATCTTCGCGAAGTGCAGCCATTGCTCAAGGGCACGAACAGGGCAGGTCTGATCCTTGGAGCCGCGGCCGATCTCGACTTCGCGCCAACCGGTTTTGGCGTTGAGGGTCAGGAGGGCGCCTTTCTCCAGGATTTCGATCCAGCCGCCGGAATCCGGTGTATCGTCTTTGTGCACGTCCAGGCTGACAATTTCGGATCGGCGGAGGCCTCCGGCGTATCCAAGCAGAAGGATTGCCCGATCGCGTAGCCCGCGCAGGTCATAGGGCAGGGTGGCCACCATCGCGAGGATGTCCTCGGCCAGGATCGCTTCCTTCTGGACTGGCGGCCGCGCGTGCTTGCGCTTGATGCCCGCCAGAACTGTCGCGATGTGCCGGTTCCTGCGATCGAGAATGAACCCGCGCTGCGCGTAGTTCCAGGTGAGACCGGACAGGCGGCGGTCGATCGTGCTGACCGACAGGGGTCGGGACGCCGACTGCGAAGGGGAGGAGCCTGACCCGGAGGCCAGATCGGCGAGGTAAAGCCCGATCATCTCAGGAGAGGGGGGCAATGGCTCCGCGCCCTTCATTCGGCACCATCGCGCGAAATGCGCCCAGTCTTTCGCATAGGCCCTCAGCGTGTTCTCTGAAGCCGCGGCGCGGGCGTAATCTCGGGCGGTGTCCACCAGTCGATCGAGCGTGCCGGAACCCGCGACATGGGAGGGCAGGGCGATGTCATCGTTTTCCTCTTGATCGCTAGCGTCGACGCGATCGTCATCAGGCTCACCAGAGGGCGTTGGCGTCGATTTCTCGGTCTCTGAGGGCATATTTTCACTGAATCCGGCAATGAAATTGAACTGCTTCCCAGCATATCTTTTCACATCCGATAATGCAAACTTATTGGACATAGCGGAGAGCAGTAGAGTGGGGCGGTTTCTACATCATATTGTGGACGAAAGCGCCGCGAGAGTGTAGCTTTGGGCATGACATACCTGCCCGCCACGATCTCGGACGACCTGGCCACCCTATCGCAGCTTCCCGCGTGGGTCACCTCCGGGCGTGCGGAAACCCTTGAAACTGTGGCCTTTCGGTCGGGAGCCGCGCTGACAGTGCTCGACCAGCTGATCAGCGATCCCAGGCATTGTGTGCCTGTGAAACTGCTCGCCAACCGGCTGGCACTGAGTGCGGCGACGGCCACCTCGAAACTGGAAGGACGGATGGCGCGGGAGGCGGACATCCGCGACGCCTACCATCTGACGCCACCGGGCGAGGCGCGGGGCCCGGATGGCGATCTGTTGGCGTTCTGGCGCGAGGCCGTGCGGCTTCGGCTGAACGGACCCGGCGAGATCGCAGACCTGATCGGCGCGCACCTCGCAGGCGAGGAGGGTGTCTGGCTGGACGCCGGACAGGAACGCGCCCGGACCCACGGACCCTTGGCTGGCTGTGTGACCACCCTGCAAGCCGTGCTCAAGGCAGACGACCGGGCGGAACGGATCGCTTGTCTGCTCTCGGACATCGTCCTGGCGCGGGCGCTGAATTGGAAGACCTTGCTGCCGGTGTCGGCGCAGCGGTTGACAAAGGCGGCTCTGCGCGACCTTACCGCAGAAGGGCAGGGGGCCGATCTGGCAGTCGAGATGCGGATCCTTGAGGCCATCGAAGAGTCGATCCGCTTGGCGCGGGATCTGGCCCGTCGGGCGGAAGCGCTTCGCGCCATCGCGCCGAAGCTGCGTGCGAAGGGATCGACAGCGGCAGTGGACCTGTTCCTGACCGAGGATGCCGTGGCGCCGGCGTCGATGCTGTCGCCGCGCATTCGCGGCACCTCGATCCCGATGACCGACCGCGCCGCGCGGCGGTTCTGCGATCGGTTGGTCGAGCTGGGCGTGGCACGGGAACTGACCGGGCGGCCGACCTTCCGGCTCTACGGGATCGCATCATGACGGTCGCGACAAGGAAACGGAAACCGGCGGAGGAGGGCGGCGCCGTCTTCGACCGGGAGCTTGACGATCGGCCACAGGAGCTGCGCTGGCGCGAATGGATGGGGCGGATCGAGGCGGTGCTCTTCGCCAGTGCCGCGCCGGTCGGCCGCGAGGATCTTGCGTGCGTGGTGGGGCAGGGGGCCTCGGTCGAGATGCTCATCGACGACATCCAGGCCGAACTCACCGGCCGTCCCTATGAGCTGGCACAGGTTGCCGGCGGATGGATGTTCCGAACGAAGACCCAGTTCGCGGATGCCATCAAGGCCGCTGCCGATCTGGGCGAGCAGTCGCTTGGCTTCACCGAGATGGAGATGGGGGTGCTCTGCGCCATCGCCTATCATCAGCCGATCGACCGGGCCGGTCTCGCAGACATCTTCGGCAAGGAGGTGAGCCGCGATCTGCTGGCCCGGTTGCGCTACAAAGAACTAATCGCCAGCGGCCCGCGGTCTCCGCGGCCGGGGGCACCGCATACGTTCGTGACGACCGAGACGTTCCTGGTGACGTTCGATCTGCAGAGCCTGCGAGATCTGCCGGAGCTGGAGCTGCCATCCGCAAGGGAGGAAGTCCAAACGACAAGATAGCGTGACTGGCCCACGTCGAAACGCCTACCAGCGTGTCGAAAGGGTGCCTGACGTGAACATGTCGACGGTCTCTGGGATCAAAAGTGTGAGTACTTCCTTGTGTTCCGAATGCGTTCGGGATCCCGATATCACCGAGTGAGCATAGACATTGAACTCCGCGGCCTTGTAGTGACCGAAGAACCCGCTTGCGGGATGTAGATGTGCGCGAGTGGTTTCGTTCTCACCAGCAAACAGCAAGTCCATGACGCCCGTATCGGGATCGTGGTCCTTCCGCGGCATCCAGCTGTCTGGCCAGGACGACGATTTCCGGAACCATTTCCGACCATTTGGCCCATAGCAGATGAGCATCGTTTCCGCCGCGCTCAGGTCAACAAAGCGCAATGCGGTTGCCTTGCGGCTGACATCAAAAGCCTCAGCGAGCTCATCGATTGCGTTGAAGGAGGTCCTTCCAATGCCCCTCATGCGCGGTAGGAACAAAAATCGAGGCATGATCAATTCCGCGGCGTAGCGATCCGCTTCGCGCTCTTTGACCTTGGCCTTACCATTTGCCGAGCCGATATCCTGTTTGGCACAGGCTAAGATCTGATTGCGATGTCTTTTCCAATGGCCGATTTCATGGGCGAGTGAGAACCGTGCGCGCCGGACCCCAAAACGGTCATCCACGGTGATGATCGCCTTGTCCTGGACCCCTGTGATTTTCGCCTCGCAGCTCTCCAATTGGCGGTACCGGACCTTCGCACCCATGGTCCAGGCGATCGTTTCCAGGTCGATTTGGCCGGGCTCGGTGACCCCGTATCGTACGAGATGTTGTTCGGCATCCGATAGCGCTTTCACGGGTCGCCCTCTCCTGGTAATGCGACGCCAAGCTCTCGAAAATCTGCCAAAAGATCGAGAACCTCGCGATCAGACATCGGACCAGCGCAGGCATTTCGTGCGGCCTGTGTCAGGCTTGGCACGTCACGCGCGATCCGTGCAACGATGACGCGCGCATCGTCAGCAGTGACTTTCCAGGACTGAGAAGATGCTAGGCGATCCGCATTCATCTCGGCGCGCGCGCGGGCAAGCGCTTTTCGTCCCGCTTTCATCTGTGCACTGTCAAGCAGACTGTCGAATGCGCGTCCTGCATCTTCAGCAGCGATCCCATCATCTTCGAGATCTGCGAGAATCTCCTCGTCGCTCATGCTGAGAATTGCATCGACGACATTATCCGTCAGATCAAACAGCTCTTCACGCTTGGACTTGGTCGTCATGATTGACTCCGTTCTTTCTTGAAACGATCCATCATTCGGGCAATGCGCCGGTGGATCGTGGCTAGCTCCTCTTTTGTCACGCCAGCGAAGTCACAAAGCTCCTGACCTCGCAGGCCATCAAACCCACCGAGCAAAACAAGGTGGGTTCTTTCACACCCTTTGCACTGCTCTTCGAGAAAGGCATGGAACGCCGCCTCATGTTCGGCATGCAGCAACTCCTGTTCGCCGGTCCGGGTCGTTTCATCTGCGGTAAGGGCAGTCAGAAGATCGTATTCCGGGTGCGATACCTCGGCGGCGAGTGCGTCTTTGCGCCGTTTACGCCATTCGATGCGATTGTCGGCAAGCGAGCGCATGGCATTCGCCAGAAAGGTCACCAGCTCGACTCCCTTGGGACAGCGCCGGCGATATCGGGGGTTCTCTTCAATTGCCTTCATCATGGCTTCATGCAGCAGATCCTCGGGCTCGATGTCGCCGGAGACTGCGGCCCATTTCTTTGCGATCTTCAACAAACGAGCCTTATCGGTGAGGCATAGCGCGCCAAGCTCGTCCCGGAGTTCTTCCGTCTCCTTGATGTCAACAGGCTTAATCACGCCCAACGTTCCGTCCTCCTCATTGATGGTGGGACACTCCTATAGGCGCATGACCAGCGCCGATTCGGACACCTACAGCATATATTTTTGCTGTGTCGGAATCGAATGTGAGCACAAGCCTTTGTGGATGTGAGCGGCAATCGCCACAACATCTTAAGAGGACTTAGACCCATGACTGACGAAAACACTTTTCTTGACCTTGAAGCTTGCGCCCGCGAAGGGCGCCATGATCCCACTGCGACGCGCTTTCGCATCCGCATCGATGACGTGCGCTATCGCATCGACGATCCCAAACCCACCGGTCGTCAGCTCTTGGCGCTGACCGAGCAGAAACCGCTCGATGAGTATCTTATCTTCCTCGTGCTTCGGGGCGGTGGCTTCGAAGAGATCAGGCTGGATGAGACCGTGGATCTGACCCGGCCGGGTGCCGAGCGGTTCCTCACCTTCGAGAGCTCCGCTTCGTATCGGTTTGAGATTGACGGTCAGCGGATCGAATGGGGAACCAAGCTCATCACCGGTCTCAGGCTGAAGGAGATCGCTGGCGTTGATCCCGCAACCTATGCGCTTTGGCGTGAGGTTCGAGGTGGCGAAGACCTTCCGATCTCCAACGACCAGTTGGTGGATTTGAGCGCAGACGGACTTGAGCGGTTCTTCACGGTCATCGAGCAGACCACGGCGGGCGATGCGCAGAGTGGCGGGGCGTTGCCCCGCCGCGACCAGATCTATCTGTCAGCCGCGGCACCGGGATTTCAGGTGATCAACGACAAGCATCAGGTCGGGATCGTCCTGAAGGATTTTGTTCTGCCGGACGGCGGCTTCGATGTCGGACGGACGGACATCCTGATCATTCTGCCCGCCGGTTATCCCGACGCGCCGCCCGACATGTTCTATTGCCACCCCTGGCTCCGTAGGGCTTCCAACGGAGCCTATCCGAAATGCGCCGATATTCCACAGCCCTTTTCCGGCATCACCTGGCAGCGTTGGTCTCGGCACAATTCCCAATGGCGCCCTGGCAAAGACGGCATCTGGACGATGATCAAGCGCGTCGAGCATGCCCTGCGGGAGGCGGTCTAATGGACTATGACGTCATTGTCCCGCAGCGGTTCCTGGAGCCGTTGCGACAGGCCGCATTCAACGGCGCCAAAGAAGGTGGCGCCTGGGCCTTGTTCAGTTCCGCGCGGGTGACCCGGGATCCGGTCAATACCAAGCCGCGTCACCGCTACATCCTCCGGCATATCCAGCCCTTCGCCGTGACAGATACCGTGTCGTCTTCGCCGAAACACATTACGGTGAAGACCGACACCTTCATGCCGATCCTGCGCCAAGCCCAGTGTGAAGGTCTCACACCTGGTTTCCTGCACGGCCATCCGAGCGGGTACTCCGCATTCTCAATGCAAGATGACATGAACGATAAGGCACTAACGCAGGCAACCCGGAACCGGAACGGTCCGGAGGCGGGTTTTGTCAGCCTCTTGGTGTTGCCGGACGACACCCTGAAAGCACGGGTTTGGCACGGGGACTGCATGACTCAAGCCGCGACAGTATTGATCGCCGGATCGCAGGTGCGCATCATGGATCGACACCCCATTGTTGCGGCGCACGGCAGCGATCTCGATCGCCAGGCCCGGGTCTTTGGTGATCTCTTCAACGATCAAATTCGGGCGTTGCGCGTCTTGATCGTTGGAGCAGGAGGGACCGGCTCGCCCTTGGCGGTGATGCTGGCGCGTGCCGGGGTGCGCTGTCCCGTCATTATCGATCCCGATATCGTCGAGGACACCAATCTGCACCGTCTTCACGGTGCACGGGTTTGCGATATAGGCCGGGCCAAGGCCGAGGTTATCGTCGATCACATCAATGGGATGGGGCTTGAAACGGGAGCCATCGGCATTCAGGGAAATATTTTAGATGCCGCACATCGCGATCTTCTAGTCTCTGCTGATCTGATTTTCTGCTGTACGGACGATCACGCTGGACGGCTCCTGCTCAACCGTTTTGCCTATTTCTATGAGATCCCCGTCGTCGATATCGGGCTTGCCATCGAAAGAACCGACATGGGCATTCGTGACATGACCGGACGCGTCACGACGCTCCATCCAGGCGCCGCATGCCTGTTGTGCCGAAACATTGTCGACCCTTCCCGTGCCCGCGCAGAGGAACTCCGGCGCCGTGATCCCGAGGCTTTCCTTCAACAGGCTGACGACGGCTACATTCTGGGCGGCGGCAATCCGGAACCGGCCTTCATTTCGATGACGACTTCGGTGGCGACCATGGCCATGGAAGAGATGCTACAGCTCATGACCGGTTTTCGCGGTGCAGGCGGGTCGGCAACTCAGCGGCTGCGGCGGTTTCAGGTTCCCGAAGACCGGCGCACCGGTGCTAAGATCGATCCGGACTGTCCGATCTGCGGCGAAAGCGAAATCTGGGGGATCGGCGATATCACCCCGTTCCTAGACCGGGTGGCCTAAGATGATCAGAGACATCCTTCGTACCTGTTTGGTCACACTGCGCCTTGTCGATCGACCGGCCGTCCTGCTTAGATATTTGGAACAGCAGCCGTCACCTGAGGAAATTGCGCCTGGCGACGTCATCCTTGTCGGCGACCGAGACAAGCTGAAATGGGCGGTCATGGCCTGCCCTGGTGGGTGTGGTAACATCATGCGCTTGCCACTTGTGTCCAATCGGCGGCCGCACTGGTCCGTCAACCGTGATTGGCTCGGGCGACCTTCCCTCTCCCCTTCGGTGCATCAACGCAACGCCTGCAGGGCGCACTTCTGGATCCGAAAAGGGGCAGTCACTTGGTGCCGGAACAGCGGATGCGGTCACCCATAGTACAGGGGAGGAATATGTAAAAAAAAATCTCAAGACTCAGGTAGGCTCCCGGTCCGCCTGGGTCCCGGTTTGTAGTGAGCACATGCGCTACCCGGCCTCGCGTAGCCGCACCCGGATAAGGTCCTCGATTTCGCTGCGGATATCAAACTGGGTTTCCACTTCCAATTCGAGGGTCACTGCGATCGCGAAGCGTATCTCTTCGTCTGGACTGAGACCTCCGCCGGAGTTGTCCCGGCATTGAACACGTATGGGAAGCACCGCACCCTGACCGTAGTTTGGCACAATCGGACCATCTTGAATCAGGCGTCGAGACCAGACAGTACCCCTCTTGATGATATTCGCGTCCAGTTCGCGGGCCCGCATGTCGAGGTTCCAGCCCTGATCCTCGATCAAATTCCCCAAGAGATCGGTTCCATGCGGCACCGCTTCCAGAAGCGCCAGACGGTATCTAGCTCTGGTTGCAAGGACCGGAGAGAACCAGGCAATCGTTACCCACATGGAACGGCCCAAGCGCTCACCGGCAAGCGAGGGTGGCAGAGGAACATCGAACAAAGCCGCACGGTCTTTGCGAATGGTTGCAGTGCCAATCAACGTGACGCCATAGTCCGGCGCTTCCCGCATGAAGACTTCATTCAGCACCCCGTGACCAAAATGCCGACACACCTCCTCGCGTGCGTTCGAATGGTTGCCATTGAGCCGCGCCCGTTCCGACTCATAGTAGGCAATCGCATTCTCCGGCCATCGAGCTGCGTTCACGGCCAATGCTTTGGTAATCAGGGCAAGATCGCGTCTGCCGAGATTCTGTCCTTCGAAGGGTCCGTCGTCGCCCATGAGTTCGGTAGCGGCATTGACATGTGCGCGTGTTGCCAAAGCATTGCTGCAGCTCGTCCCTCTGACACGATATTGAGAGGCTGCACCCCGCTGCACGGTTGCCGCATAAAGACCCGACCTTTGATACTGGTTGGGGACGGTTAGCCGCAGATGGGCGCCGATCGGAGACATGCGTAGATCGTGCTCGCCACCCGTGTGGACATAGTCGGGTTTGATCGACCGAAAGGCGCCGAGGCCCAGCCCTGACGAGACGGCAGTTAGAACACCCTCACCGCCGTCCAGAGAAATCATGCCTGCCGGCAGCGGCATCGTCGGGTCGGTGAGGTCCCGAGAGGCCGCGCCAACAGTGACCACGTTCACCGCTTCGCCGGGTGCAAGAAGCGTTCGAGTATGTCGCGCGACGCGCAAGGCCGCATCGATATGGGCTTTTTGCGCTTCAAGACCAGCATCCTCGAAGTCAATGGACCTCATATTGGGGACGACCAAGCCGTCCGGAACGTTGCCTGCGGAGACTGTAAAAAGGATACCTTGGTTCTCCGCCCACCAATCAAGTAGCCGTGCAAGCGAACTGATCCGACCTGCAAAATGCGATCCACGCACGCCGATCGAGAAATTGACGATGAATGCTTCCGGTGCCAGTGGATCGTCACCCAAGAACGCGCGCGTTAGTGCGATGTGGACGAGGTCGACAAACAACTGATCGTCTGGCGAGGAGGCGCCATCCGCCCCGTCGACAAGCACTGGTATGGCGAGCAGACGAGCGCCATTTAGAGGGGCGCCATCAGCAACAAGGTCGCCTCTTAGGATCAGCGATGCCATGGAGGTCGCGTGGCGTCGGTGCTGCACCTGCGAGAGGCGTACCAGATCGTGAACGTCCTCGATATCGACGCCACCGTCCAGGGCAGGATGACCGGCGATCGGTGTGCCATCAAGTAGCACGGCTCGTACGGGCGCGTTGGGATCAAAGGGTGTAAGATCGCCGAAATCGGTATCGGGTTCGTCGTCCGAGAGATCGGGAAGAGACTGACCTACGGTCTGGGGGAGCACGAACTGCAGCCCGTCTATGGTCGCAAGACCGTCGGGAGCGAACGGATTTTCAAGCATCGCCCGAACAGCACCTGACGGCATGTCGATGAGCGCCGCTTCATAGATGAACCCATTGAGATTGATCGAGCTGGTTCGCACAACCTCTCCGCCCAGTGCCTCAACCCGCGCCCGCGTATCCGTTTGCCATCTGTTCCGTTGCGCGCGGTTTGCTGTCGGCCAGATCTCCAGCTCGAGACGCATTGGCACAGCGTCATCGTCGGCAAGTTGCTTGAGCAGCTCCGCTTGGGCCTGGGGCGTCAACCGGTCCTGCGGTCCCCAAGGGCGGATGTCCGCGAGCAAATCGAATAGCTGCCACCATGGAGCCAGCCCGTATGGTTTTTCCTCGTCGTTTTGGTAGGCGCGCCAAAGCTGCAGCATGCGTTGAAGGTCTGCTGCTGAGGGCATTGTCGCATAGAGCGTTGGTGCGGCAGCAGCAACATATTCATCAACGAGCTCGTCCGGGATTTCGTAATTATCGTCGAGCCGGTCCTCGATGAGCAACTCGAAGCCGATGCGCGCGGTGGCCTTCTGAAAGTTCTGGATGGGCAGCAGTGTCTCAAAAACAAGCGCTCGTTCTGGCGCAATGCCGGAAGGATCCTGGCGAAGAAGCACATCCGGCGCTTCACCCTGGAAGGCTTCTTCCAGACGCCTGAATGCTTCGCCAAATCGCGCGTCCTGACCTTGGCGACCGGCGCCGCGCGGGCGTCGGCGCCGGTCTGGCGAACCTTTCAGACGAACGGTGAGTTCGGGATTAGGCAGTCGAAGGATCGGTCGATCTGTCATCCCCGGTCACACTTCCATGCTGTGAGGCCCATGCGCCTATACGGTCCTTGACCAAAGTACGGAAGGTGACGTTTCCCTGTGCCAGTGCACGACGCCTGTGAATATCCATAAAAAAGTCTTCGGCCTCGGAAAAGTTCTTTGGGCAAATCGCGGCACGTAGGCGTTTGGCGGTATACCCGAAGTTATCGTGGAACTCCTTCATCCGGAGAGCAAAGTAATCTGTCATCTGATCATCTGTTGGTTTCCCGAGTTCCAGTTTGATTTCGAACCTTCGCCAGGTTGCGCGGTCAAGTAATTCGGGGTGGTTCGTCGCGCCGACAAGGACACAATATGACGGAAGATCATCAAGTTGTAGCAGCAACGTCGTCACAACGCGTTTGATTTCTCCTGTTTCGTGGAGGTCTCCTCTTTCCTTTCCCAAGGCGTCGAACTCGTCGAAAAATAGAATGCATGGTTCCGTGCGTACGAAATCAAACATGCGCCGAAGTCGCGTCGCTGTGTCGCCGAGGTAGCTTGTGATGATTGCATCGTAACGCACCACGAACAGAGGCAAGGCTAACTCGTAAGCAAGACTCTCGGCCAAAGAGGTCTTGCCGTTTCCTGGCGGCCCAACGAGTAGCAACCTGTGCCGTGGTTCCAGCCCATGCGCTCTAAGAACATCGGCCCGATGCTGTTCTTCTATGAGTTCACCGCAGGCAGTTTGAACCTTCTTGTCCAGAAACAAGCTCGACATCGGGCGCTCGGGCTCACGTCGCTGTATTCCGCCAGAACCGTCTCGGAGCCGCATAGCCGGCTGCGATGAGCGCCCGTTAACTCCTGGTTTTGGCGGTACGGTCAGTGCCTTTGAAATCCGATCCGCGACTCCAGTATGCTTCTTCGATCGCTCGTCAGCGGCAATTGCTTCAGCTGTAACGCGAACGGAGTCTGTATCCCCGGACACCCCGGCCTTAACCAAATCGATGATGAGGTCGCTTCTCGCCATGACCCGCCTTAAAAATGTTCAACATGCTTCCCATCTGAATCATAGACGGATCGGGCGGAAAGTCACCCGATACTTAGGTTTTCACGCGGATTCAGAGGAAAAGGCGCTGATAATGAGACACATGCAATTTGCTGAATTCTTCGTACCATGCTGTCAGGCTTTGGATGTCCGAAATATGTAGCAAACTTCGGACTCGCGTATGTCCGAAATATGCGGTAATCTTCGGACATGATGGATGCTAGATCACCTGCTGCTTTGCCCACTCAGATCCTTGATCGGATCAGTGCCGAACCTGCCAAGGTTTGGACGCCGGGAGATTTTGCGGATGCCGGTTCGCGCGAGGCCGTCGACAAGGCCCTCCAACGGCTTGCCAAGTCCGGCGAGCTCCGTCGTATCGAACGCGGCCTCTACGACAAGCCGCGACTCAACAAACTGACCGGGAAACCGTCGGCACCGGACTATCGCGCTGTCATAGAAGCTGTCGCACGGCGGGACAAGGCGCGCTTTGTCGTAGACGGAATGACCGCGGCCAACACTCTCGGACTGACAAACGCCGTTCCAGCCAAGATTGAGGTCCTGGTCGATGCCCGCCTGAAACCCATCGAACTGGGCAACCAAAAGATTGTCTTCAAGCATGCTGCGCCCAGTCGTTTGTATTGGGCGGGACGCCCTGGAATGTATCTTGTTCAGGCACTGCATTGGGTCCACGATACCATGAGGGCTGAGACCGAGCGCTCGAAAGTCGATCGGACCATTCGAAAGCTCCTTACCGATAGTGACGGGGGGCCAAAACTAACCGAGGACCTTCGTATCGGTCTCTCGGCCATGCCGATATGGATGCAGGACATCCTGCGCAAACCGATCATGTCGGCAGGTGCGGAGAGAAACACATGACGACAGAGGCGTTCTTGGAAGTCATCCGCGCGGAGCCCGCTGACCGCGCTGACCTCTTCCTCACGACGGCCCGGCGGCTCGGTTCACCCCTGATCAACATCGAGAAAGACTTCTGGGTGTGCTGGACACTCAACACCCTCTACCATCGGCTGCCGAAGGGCGGCCCGCGCCTTCTCTTCAAAGGCGGCACGTCGCTTTCAAAGGCCTATGGTCTGATCAACCGGTTCTCGGAAGACATTGACGTCACCGTCTTCAGAGATGACCTCGGTCACCCTGGGAGCACTGCTGAGATCGCGGCACTTTCCAACAAGAAGCGGAAGGCTGCTCTTGACGCGATTGCAGCGGATTGCAGCCGCTATATCACCACAGAGCTTCTGGAGGCCGTCGCTGAAATTCTGGTAGCCGACACGGGGGGGACGGGTCGCGTCGAGATCGACGATAGCGATCCAAGTTCTCAAACGCTGCTGGTCTGGTATCCGCGGGTGGATGCATCTGAGACCGGATATGTGCAGGCCGCAGTCAAGATCGAGTCAGGCGCGAAATCCGCACTTGATCCGAACCGTCCCGTTACCATTGGTCCTTATATCGATGCTGATCTCGAAGCACTGGATCTTAGCGTGCCGGATGTCACGACGATTCATGCCGAGCGAACCTTCTGGGACAAGATCGTGATTGTTCACGGCTTGCGCAACTGGTTCGAGCGGCGCGGCGAACTTCGCCAGGACGGGCAGCGGATTTCCCGACATTACTACGATCTGCATTCGCTCCTGCTCTCGGATGTTGGCGCCTCGGCCGTCGCCGATCTGGCTCTCGGTGCGGATTGCATTGAGCATGCCCGAACGTTCTTCAGTAGACCGGATTACGACCTCGCAGCCGCCGCACCCGGTACGTACGCCCTTCGGCCCGTAGGCCACATGATTGATCGATTGGCCCGGGACTACGACAACACTAGGGCGATGATCTTTGGTGACGCCCCCGATTTCGGGGATATCCTATCGTCGATCGACGAGATCGAGGACAGGTTGAACGGCTGATGGTGGACTTGCGTCAGGTTTGACGAGGAGTTGCCTCTGTGTCAGATCGCGTGACATTGATAGGCTGCCTTGGTCCATGTCGGGTTATGTCCGAGGTATCAACGTCTAATTAGGGCTACGCCTCGAAACATATAAGGGACACAATCTCCAAAAAATGGTCTGCATAAAGGGGATGGTGGAGGAAGAATCTCGTTGTAGGTCACGCGCCCTTGGCTCCTCGGCAGCGGGCATCTTGAGCGGGGTCCACCCAGCCCTCGAGCGCTATACCGACGCTGTAGTCCTTCTCGGCTCGCCTGAGCTCGTGGTGGCGCTCGACCGCCGCCAAGCGTTGGACCTCGATCCGATTCTTCATCTCTGCGCTCGCGTTGAATTCCTTCGCAAATCCCCCGATGCGACTCCAAGTTCCGTGCAGCCTCGGCGGGTTTGCAAGAATCTGCTTCATCTCTTCGTCGAATAGCATCGTTAGAGCCAGCGTGACGTTCTCCTCCGCCCTCCTCTCGGCTTGCGGCGCAGTCCTGAACCTCGCCGCAACATCTGCAATTCGGTGGAGCTCAGTAAGCGCGATGATATCGGCGCGCACCAATTCATCAACATGCTTTGCGAAGCGACTCGATGCGAGCCATCGTTTGGAATCGAGAACGTCTTCCAGAATTCCGTCCAGCTTCTGATCGATGCGCACGAACCAATCCTCGAGCAGACCGTCAAGCTCGCCTCGCTCCAACAACGACACCCAAGCCTCGCAATGCCAGTCCCCCACCGTCCGGACTTTGGCCGCCAGCATGTTGGAAAATGCCTGCGGCAGGCCTTCTGACGGCATCCGTCCGACGATCTTTTCGATCGTCGCCTCATCTGCAAACGAAAGAGTATCGTCGAAGGCTGCCTCGAATAGCCGATGTCCCGGGTCAGCTGCGATCGCGTGGATAATCGGTGTCCAGAGTTTCTTGGCGCTGTGGTGCTTGCCATATGCCCATAGTGGTTGCGGCACACCGACGAACATCCGGATGCAAGCCTCAAACCTTCCAGGACCGACAAGTGCCTCCATTTGCGCCGCATCGCGACCCGCAAGATCTTGGCAACCGGTGATCGCTTCGATGATCGCAGGATTGACGTCGCGCCGCGTCAGGAGGGTGGCGTCCACCCAACGACGGTCGCTCCGCGGCTCGCCGACCCAAGCGATGAATCGGTTGTGCTCATCTTGGGTCAGTAGATTCCAATCGTCGGCGATATCGGCCGCTATCACGACCCGGGCGCCGGTGTCGACAAGGCCGTAGAGCTGCTCGAACACCTCGGCGCGCGCCTCTGGTCGCGCTACGCGCAGTAGCGGTTCGATCATCCCGAGTTCATAATCGTCGACGAAATATTCCCGCACTCGCTCGACCAACCGCCGACTCCAAGCGACCACGATCGGCGACTGTCAACGATGCAGACCTGGTTCAATAGCGTCGACAATTTCCAGCGCGGTGCCATTTCGCCCAACCAGTCTTCGATCATCTGGCGATCCACTGCAGGGTGCCGGAGCGCAACATCTTCGAAGCTGCGAAGGAACCAGCGATACGTGGGTCTGCTTCCCGGCCGGAACTGCGACTTCTCCAGAAAGGCGTCGATGATGGTGCGATCGGGATCGTGCCAGGCGCTCATGACAGCACCTCCGATCCGGGCACGTCGAGCGCTACCGCCCGCAAATCTTCGGTGGCAAGTTTGAGATAGGTGTTGGTGGACTCGGTTGATCGGTGCCCGAGCACGTCGCCGATGATCTTTTGCGGAACCGACGCCCGCAGCAGTTCAACCGCACGCGCGTGGCGGAAGATATGCGGTCCACGTTTTCCCACCGGGGTGACGCCCGCTGCCGCCAGACGTCTTTTGACCATGCCGTGCAAGTTCGTCATCCGGGTATAGGGTGCAAGAGAGCGGATGAAGATTTCCCGGCATTCGACCTGCGGGCGCCCGGCACGCAGATAGTCAAGCAGCGCATCGCCGACCGGCGTCAGAAGCGGCATGGTGGAACAGGCATTGGTTTTGGTGTGCCGGATCCGCAGCGAATCCGCGCGCCAGTCGATGTCGTCGAGCCGGAGATTGCAGATCTCGCCTTGCCGCAACCCGTAGGTGGCAAGCATCAGCAAAATGGCATGGTCGCGCAGGCCCCTCGGCGACCTGTCTCTGCCGGTGGCCTCCAGAACCAGATCGATCTGGCTGCGGCTCAGGATCGAGGGAACATCCTCGTAGGCATAGAGCATGGGGCCGATGACCTGTGGGCTCAGATCGGTCGGAACCCGCCCCGACTGATGGAGATAGCGTAGCAGCGAACGGAGCCATGCGGCAGAACCCGAGAGCGATATCCGGCGCAGACCGATGGCGCGCATGTCCATGTAGTGATCGATATCGCGCACGGCCATTGCCGAGAGATCGTCGGCGCCGCTGCGGCAGAAGTACCAATCCAGAAAGCGCCGCGCCTCCCGTGAGCGCGCGTCGATCGTCGCATCTGACAGACCGCGTTCGTCACGCATCCAGTTCCCGTAATCATGGCAAATGGCGTGCCGGAGCATCGCACCCGATTCGATTTCTGTTTCAGGCGGCCACGTGCCTTGGGCGAGGCGGAGCAACCTGCCGATCGCTGTTTGCGGCAGCCTGTGCCAGCGTGAGCTGGGCGGACGACCGTAGCGATCCTGAAAGCAAAGGACTGCGTGGCGGAAATACTGATCGACCTGCGCTGGCGTCACCATCGTCACCGGCATGCCACGCTCAGCCAGGTAGTCCAGGAACCGGCGGGCGTAGAGCCGATGGTTGGTCACGACCACCGGATTGTAGTTCTGCTCCATGAGCGATTTCGCAAGCTCTTCGATCAGCTCGTCGTGCAATTTCAACATGAATGTCTCCTCAGACGGTTGGAAAGCCGCCGAGGTTTGCAATCAAAATAATGCGCAGCAAAGCCCGCGCTGATATCCAGAAGCCAAGGAAAACAAAAATGAATCCCGGACACCTTCGCATTATCGCGTCCTCGCGATTACGGACCATCCATCACAATCTCGAGGCGGCGTTGACCGCGACCGGGGTCAATGATGTCTCCGGTCAGACCAACGCGTCGGCCGCCAAGGCCTCGGCCAAATCCCGGTTCGAGAGCACCAAGCAGCGGTTCTTTAACCACCTGCTGATGGGCATGAAGGCCCGGACCGTCATCCGTGCCATTGAAAATGATTTGGCCGAGGGATTTGCCTGCGTGATCCAGGTGGTCTCCACGGGCGAGAGCTTGTTGAAGCGTCGGCTTGAAGCGATGGACCCCGAAGACGAGCTGGTCGAGGGCGCGTTGACGCCTCGGGATTACGTTTTATCCCAAGCTCGGGATAAGA
The DNA here is from genome assembly GCF_027912675.1 of Paracoccus sp. SCSIO 75233. Lineage (NCBI taxonomy): Bacteria > Pseudomonadati > Pseudomonadota > Alphaproteobacteria > Rhodobacterales > Paracoccaceae > Paracoccus > Paracoccus sp. SCSIO 75233. The sequence continues at coordinate 24,160 of NZ_CP115758.1, forward strand.
CGTAATATGCCGCGTCACCGTTATGCGGAGTTCTGGATTTCAAGTTGTTGTTCTGGTGATTCATTTTCGGGTTTCCGCTTTGGATAATCATGATGCCTCTGCTCTCAATCGCAGAAGGACATCCCCCATGAACTCCCCCTCGAACTCTCAACGCCGTGCGCGCGATGGCGCCGACAACGTCGCTTTGGTCGCCGCGTACCACGCCGACAATCCCGGGCTTTCCCCGGGCGCGTTGAGCGCTGCCCGTCACTTTCTGAAGTGGGCGCAGGCGCGGAAAGTCCCTGTCCGTGACCTCGACGCGTCGGCTATTGGCAGGTTTCTTCGACACCGCTGCCGCTGCGGTCGCTACAGCCCCAATCAATTGCGAAGCCCGATGTACGCCACCTATACCCGGCGGTTTCTTCGATATCTCGAAGAGACCGGCATGATTGCGATTCCTAGTGACACGGCGCGGTTCGGCGCGCATTTGGAGGCATTTGGGAAGAAGCTCGACATCGCAGGCTACAGCAAGGTGTCATGCACAACACTGCTCAGCCACGCCAGCCACTTTGCCGAATGGGTCCTCCAGCAGCGAGTCCCGGTGACGGCAATCGGTGACGGAACCATCGATCAGTTTGCGCGGCACGAATGCCGATGCGGGGAGATGACCAAGCATGGCGACAGGGTTGTCCGTCGTCAGAACATTTGGCGCAGATTGGGGCGTAGACTAGCGGAGAGCGGGCCTCGTCTGGGATTTGATGTTAGGCTGTGAGCTTGCGGTGCTGCAAGCGCCGATATTCGATGGTTTTTCGTTTGATCCTTTCGCGCTGTTTGATGATGGCCTGTGCCCTGCCGAAGTAGACATCGGCAGGCGTCACGTTGGCCAGGCTCTCGTGGTAACGCTGGTTGTTGTAGTGCTCGACGAAGGCCTCGATCTGGGACTCGAGGTCGCCGGGCAGGAAGTAGTTCTCCAACAGGATGCGGTTCTTCAGGGTCTGGTGCCAGCGCTCGATCTTGCCCTGGGTCTGCGGGTGGCACGGCGCGCCGCGCACATGGCTCATCTTGTTGGACTCGATGTATTCGGCCAGCTCGCCCGCGATGTAGCTGGGGCCATTGTCCGATAGCAGCCTGGGTTTGTGTAGAACGGTGGCGCTGTCGCAGCCCGAGGCGGCGAGCGCGAGGTCCAGCGTGTCGGTCACGTCCTCGGCCCGCATGTTGGTGCATAGCTTCCAGGCGATGATGTAGCGCGAGAAGTCGTCAAGCACCGTCGAGAGGTACATCCAGCCCCACCCGATGATCTTGAAGTAGGTGAAGTCGGTCTGCCACATCTCATTCGGCCGCGTGGTCTTGGTGTGGAACTGATCGGCCGCCTTGATTACCGTATAGGCTGGGCTGGTGATCAGGTCATGGGCCTTGAGCAACCGGTAGACCGTGGCTTCCGACACGAAGTAGTGTTTCTCGTCGGTGAAGCGCACGGCCAGTTCGCGTGGGCTGAGGTCGGTCGCCTCCAACGCCATCTCGACGATCTGGTCCTGGATGTCCTCGCCAATGCGGTTCCACACCCGGTTCGGTGCCGAAGGGCGATCCTCCAGCGCTTCCGGCCCACCTTCCCGGTAGCGGTCATACCAGCGGTAGAAGGTCCGGCGGGCAATGCCGAGCTGGTCCAGCGTCCGCCTGGCCGGCAGGTGCGACTGCTCGACGATACGGATGATCTCCAGCTTCTCGGATGCGGGATACCTCATTCGTCGTCGCCCCCATCCGCGATCATGCTTTTTTTAAGCAAGCGGTTTTCCAGCGTCAGGTCCGCCACGCACTCCTTCAGCGCACGGGCTTCGCGGCGCAAGTCCTGCACGTCACCGGAGGTCGCCGCACGGGCGGTGTCCCCGGCCAGGCGGCGTTTGCCGGCTTCCATGAACTCCTTGGACCAGCTGTAGTACAGACTCTGCGCGATGCCCTCTTTGCGGCACAACTCGGCGATACTGTCGTCACCGCGAAGACCTTCAAGCACGATGCGGATCTTGTCTTCGGCCGAGAAGTGGCGGCGGGTCTGACGCCGGATGTCCTTGACCACCCGATCTGCAGGGGGCTTGGTCGGCGATTTTGAATTGGAGGATTTGGGCTTCATCTTCGTTCCTTCGTCACTACGACGAAGCCCAAATCCTCCTTAAATCACAACCTCAAATCTGTGCCATAGCCGCTGACGGGGGACAGGTGCTGGCGTCTCACTACAAAAACCGCAAGCGAGGTGCCCGTGCGCTTGTTCGACACCTGATTGACGAAGGCCTGATCCCGCCCGAAGCACCTGGCCGCGCCTCTGCAAAAGACCCACGTCTGACCGGCTTTGAGGAGTGGTTACGCCGCGAGCGCGGGGTGACGTCCGAGACCGTACGGCGCTATTTGAACGAAGCTGGTCGCTGGCTGGATCGCCTTGGTGCAACACCAAAAGATTACAATGCGGCGGCCATCCGTTCGATCGTCTTGGACCAGGGCGAAGAACGGTCCCGGTCATCCGTGCGCATGACGGTCACCGTGCTGCGCGCCTATCTACGCTTTACAATCCTCCAGGGTGCATGCGCCCCGTCGCTGCTCCATGCTGTGCCCCCGGCAGTTCGACGCAAACTATCGACCCTCCCGCGCACGATCCCCACGGCGAAGATCGAAGAGATCATTGCTTCTTGTCGTGCCGATAGAACTGTCGAGATCCGCGACCGCGCTATATTGCTCCTCCTCGCTCGGCTGGCCCTGCGTGCGGGAGACATCTGGCAGTTGCGGCTGGCCGATATCGACTGGCGTGCGAGCCGGTTACGATTGCACGGAAAGGGCAGACGTGGCGTGATGATGCCTTTGCCGCAGGATGCCGGTGATGCACTGCTGTCCTATATCGAGGATGCGCGTCCTGTTGTCGCCACAGACCGGGTCTTTCTCCGAACCCAGGCTCCTTTCACCCCGTTGCGATCCTCTGCCGAGATCGCGGGGATCATCGCCCGTATCCTGAACCGTGGAGGTTTTACTGGTTTGCCCACCGGTTCCCATGTTTTTCGCCATTCGCTGGCATCCGCTTGGTTGCGGGGAGGTGCGGATCTTGACCAGATCGGTGTCGCTCTGCGCCACAACTCGCGTGACACCACCGCGATCTATGCCAAGGTCGACATCGAGATGTTGGCAGACGTGGCGCAACCATGGCCGGGGTACGTGTCATGATACATCACCACGTTGATCGCTTCGTCCAATTCAATCGAGCTCTTGGAAAGAAGTTCACTGCGCAGGAGGTATCCTTGCGCGCCTTCGCGGATTTTGCCGCGGAACGATCCATCACGCATCTGACAGTAGCACTGATCCTCGAATGGGCCGGCGGAGCCGCAACGCCGGACGCCGCGCAGGCCCGATTCGATCGCGCCCGCGCACTGGCGGTGTTCCTGCATGCGGAGGATGCGCAGCACGAGATGCCGGCGATAGGGCTTCTGGGTCGATCACGGCGGAGGCGGCCCGCTCCGCATATTCTGACGCGAGATCAGATCAGTCGGATCATGCAGGAAGCGCTTCTGGTGCCCGGCTTGTCGCCAATCAGCCCGCTGACGTACCATAACCTGTTCGGGCTGCTCGCTTCGACGGGCTTGCGGATTTCCGAGGCACTGTCCCTGCAATGCGACGATCTTTCGGCGGAGGGCCTCATGGTCCGGAGCGGCAAATTTGGTAAGAGTCGTCTCGTGCCAATACATACTTCGACACGTGCCGCGTTGGAACGATATCTCGAAGCCCGCGCGGCCGTGCGTAACGCGAACGACGATCTCTTCGTTCTTGGTCATGGTCATGCCCCGACAAAAACACGGGCCCATGTGGTCTTCGTTCGGATCGTCCGGCAGCTTGGGTACCGCAATCCGACAGGGCCCGGACCCCGGCTGCATGATCTGCGCCACACCTTCGCCGTGCGATCCCTGGAGTCCTGCGGGCACAACCCGCAGGCAGTGTTGCGGCACATGAAGGCTCTGAGCACCTATCTCGGACATGCCGATATCGCCAACACCTACTGGTACCTTGAGGCTACGCCGGTTCTTCTGAAGATGATTGCGGCGACCGCCGAGGAGACCTGGATCGGAGGTGCGGCATGACACCGCTCGCCCCCAACCTTTCAGCCTTCCTGCAAACCCATCTTCCCGATGAATGCGGCGCAAGCCGACATACCATCGCGGCCTATGCCCGTGCTTTCACCCTCTTGCTGCGGTTTGTCGCCGGGCGGCTCCGGCGAACCCCATCGGAACTTTTCATCGAAGACCTCGACATTCAGACGATCAGGGCATTCCTCGAACACATCGAAGAAGGACGTGCCAATTCCGTCCGGTCCCGCAATGCGCGACTGGCGGCGATCAAATCGTTTTTCCGTTTCGTCGAACATCGCCATCCGGCCTGCCTTGAACAGGCGATGATGATCCGGGCCATGCCGACCAAGCGAACAGACGCCAAGTTGATCGATTATCTTACCAAGGAAGAAGTCCGCGCCTTGCTTGCCGCGCCAAACTGCCACACTCAGGGCGGATTGCGGGACCGCGCCATGCTGCATCTAGCCTATGCAGCGGGGTTGAGGGCATCCGAATTACTCGCGGTGCGGATGGACGATTTTCCCGACCGGTCGTTTTCCAGCGTGCGGATATTGGGCAAAGGGCGGCGCGAGCGTGTGCTGCCGCTCTGGAAGGAGACCCAAAACGCCATTCGCGCATGGCTGGCTATCCGGCCCGGTCAAGTCGGCCCGGAACTGTTTCTGAACCGCGACGGGCGACGAATGACGCGGGACGGATTTGCGTACCGGCTGAGGCAGCATGTGGCGACGTCCGCACGCTCGACACCGTCGATTGCCGCAAAACATGTGACCCCGCATGTGCTGCGGCACAGCTGCGCGATGCATACTCTGCAGGCCACCGGTGATATCCGCAAGGTCGCGCTCTGGCTTGGCCATGCCAGCATCCAGACGACCGAGATGTATCTGCGTGCGGACCCGACCGAGAAGCTCGCGCTTCTCGAGGCGCATCACGCACCGCTGATTAAGCCCGGCAAGTTCCGCGAGCCTTCGGACAAGCTGATGCAGATCCTGGCCGTCGCTGCGCAACGTTCCTGAACGCTCAGGCAATAAATGGCGTCCCGCTTTCTGCGGGGCGCTATTCCATGACATAGCCGAGAGCCCGGTAACCTGTTCGTCGCTTCGCCGCCATCCTGGCGAGAACCGGGACGGAACTGTCGACATAGTCGACCACCAGCACGTCTTTCTTGTCGTCATGCCGCCGGTGCAATCTGCCGACATACTGCGCCAGCGTGCCCTTCCAGGCGATCGGCATTGTCAGGAACAGGGTGTCGAGCCGCGCATCATCGAAGCCCTCGCCGATATACCGCCCTGTCGCGAGGATCAGCCGTTCTTCATCATCGGCAACGCTCAACGCCGCATGCGCCGCCTTCCGGTCTTTTGCCGACATGCCGCCCCGAAGAACGACGATATTCCTGGCGAACCTGGAGAACCGCTGCTGGAGATAGTCGAGATGGTCCTTCCGTTCGGTCAGAACAATCGGCGAGCGCTTGGCCTCCAGCGATTTCAGCACGTCATCGAAGATCAGATCATTTCGGGCCTCATTCTCCGCCAGGGCCGCATAGATTGCAGGCATGGACGGGCGCTCGGCCATGGCGAGTGCCTCCGGCAATCGGAATCTCGTGTGACGTTCCCGCACCCGATGGCGAAGGCCACTTTCTGCGGCCTGCGATTTGGCACTCACGTGATGACGCACTGGGCCACATTGCATGAAGATGATCGGGTGATGCCCGTCCTTGCGGGCGACAGTCGCCGACAATCCGGTGACATACCGCGCCTTCGATCTGCGCGCGACGAGTTCGAAGCTTGAAGCGGACAGGTGATGGCATTCATCGACGACAAGATGGCCGTAATCGGCAACCACGTCGTCAACTTCACCCTTGCGAACGAGGCTCTGGATTAGTGCCACGTCGATCACACCGGTAGGTTTGCGTTTTCCGGCGCCGATGGTGCCGATCAGCTTGGGATCGATCTGCAAAAACGAGCCAAGCCGTTCGACCCATTGGCTCAGCAATTCCCGACGATGAACCAGAACCAGCGTGTTGCGGGCGCGATGCGCGATCAGCGCCGAGGCCACGACCGTCTTGCCGAAGGCGGTGGTGGCTGCCAGCACGCCGGTATCGTGTTCGGCCAATGCATCAAACGCCCGCGACTGCTGCTGGCGGAGATCACCGCGGAACCGCACAGTCTCCGGTATTGCGGTGCCTTCCTCACGCAAATCCTCCAGGCCGACCTTCGCACCGTGATCGGAGAGGAACCCGGCCACCTCGTCAAAGCAGCCACGCGGCAACGCGACGTGCCGGGGATGCAATTCGGCGCAGGACACGATGCGCGGCTTTCCGAATGTCGGCAGCCGCATCGCTTGTGCCCGGTAAAATTCGGGATTCTGGAACGCGGCCAAACGCACCAGTTGGGCAATCATGGCCGATGGAAGGCCGGACCGGTCGATGTAAATCTGATCAGCAACTGTCACCTTGATGGTCAGCGGGATGGGCACTTCCAGCCGACGCGGCGGGCTGCGGCGTGACGGAGGCATTTTCCACGGTTCATCTGCCTGCTCGTCTTCTACCGGCATGCGCACACCCAGCATTCGCCCGGAAAGCTCCGCCGCTTCAACCAATTCTGTCAGCGCAGCCATCGTCAATCTCGGCAAGGAAGACAAATAGGCCCACTGATCATCATATGGCCGCATTTCCGCATCGACAAAGACGCTGTTGCCCACCTTGCGCGCGGTGTTCTGAAGCGGCAGCGCGATCAGGTTGCCAAAGCCGCCAAGTGGCATGGTGTCCTGGTTCGGAAACAGCCGGTCATAGGAGGCGAAGCCGATCTCTGGCCGCCTTTCCATCGTTTCCGTGATCAGGACCGATCCGAGTTGGCGCGCGAGACGGGCCGAGACCGGTTCGGAGAAGAAGATCCAGACGTGGCCTCCGTTGCCCGACCTCGAACGTTCCAGCGCTGCGGGCACACCTTTCACCCGGCAGGTTTCGAGCAGCGCATTGGCGTCTTCAGCCCAGGACGCCTTGTCAAAATCTGCCGCCAGGAACCAGCATGTATCGCCGGGCAGCAACGGATAGACGCCGGCGACAAAATCCCCGCCCCGACCATCGTCGCCGCGCAGGTGTTTTTCTATGGCGCTTTCGTTCGGCGGGATGAACTTCTGATGGGGGCATTCGCCGCATTTGACCTTCGGCTTGCCGCAGATCCCTTTCACCCATTCGTTGGCGCAGGCGGGCGAATACCCTGAGCGACCAGTCTTTCTGTTTTCCCATCGCACTGGGAACACGTCAGGCCGACCGGCAAACAGCCGTCGGAACAGCTTGACCTTGTCGAGCGATGGCGATGAATTAGTGACAGGGGCGTTCTCGAATGAGGATTGTCTTACTGCTGGCACGTGCTCTGCAGCGAGACGAGCCTCTAGCGCTGCAACGTCGCATTGAAGCTGCGCTCGTTCGACATCCAGATCAGCCAGACGGGCTCGAACCCGCGCCAACTCCGCCTCAATGTTGCTTCTGTCCGCCACCTGCGATTTCCACCCAGACCTTTCCGCCCCGTCCAGCATAAAGCGCGAAAGCGACAGGCGTAAGCAGATCCGGCCGCTCTTCGGCCGGACCGCCGAGCGGAGAGTTCGAGGGGGAGTTCATGGGGGATGTCCTTCTGCGATTGAGAGCAGAGGCATCATGATTATCCAAAGCGGAAACCCGAAAATGAATCACCAGAACAACAACTTGAAATCCAGAACTCCGCATAACGGTGACGCGGCATATTATGTGCTTTCCTATCTCGAACAGGCCTTCCCGATCCATGCCCAGAAGCTCGTGGAAATCGACGGGAATGTCGTGGCCGAACCGCTCCGGGATGCGAATGGCGCCCTGGTCGTCTCGCGCGAGGCGCTGGCCTTGCGCGATGCTGCCATGATGGAACTGATGGCCCTGGCGCCGATCCCCGCCGCGCTCGACCAGATCCTCTGGGCCTTCGGGGATGAGGTCGTGGCCGAGGTGACCGGGCGCTCCGTCCGTCCGCTGAAATCCAGCGACGGTGCCCTCTTCATCGAGAAGCGGTCCGCCAGCAGCAATTCCGCGGAAACCCGCGCCTTTATGGATGGCGAGAAGGACATCCTGATCTTCTCCGATGCCGGCGGAACCGGCCGGTCCTATCACGCCGCTCAGACGGCGAAGAACCAGAAGCGGCGGCGGCACTATCTGCTCGAACCCGGCTGGCGGGCCGATGCCGCGATCCAGGGGCTCGGGCGCACGCATCGCTCCGCCCAGGTCAGCGCGCCCTTCTTCCGGGTCTGCACCTCGGACGTGCATGGCGAGAAACGCTTCACCTCCACCATCGCCCGGCGGCTCGATCAGCTGGGGGCGCTCACCAAGGGGCAGCGCGAGACCGGCTCGCAGGGCATGTTCCGGGAGGAGGACAATCTCGAAAGCCCGATCGCCCGGGGCGCGCTCCGGGGTTATTACGCCGATCTCGCCGCCGGGCGTGCCGGGGCGATGAGCTATGAGCAGTTTACGGATTGGACCGCGCTCCGGCTGATCGATCAGGACGGAGTGCTGCTCGAAGAGCTTCCGCCAATCCAGCGCTTCCTCAACCGGGTGCTGGCCCTGCCGATCCACATGCAGAACGCGCTCTTTGCCGAGTTCATGACCCGGATTGCCGACCAGACCGAGCGGGCGCGGGCCGCAGGCACGCTCGATCTCGGCGTCGAAACGTTGCGTGGCGAGAAGATCGAACAGGTCTCGGGGGAGGATCTCTGGACCTGTCCGCGTTCCGGCGCGGTGACGCGGATCATCGGGCTCGAAGTGACCGACCCCGTCCATGTCCTCCCGGCCGAAGAGGCTTTGGACCGGAACCCCGACAAGCTGCCGATGATCAACCGCGCTTCCGGACGCGCGGCGCTGATCTCGTCGCGTCCGATGCAGATGTATGACGAGGAGATCGTCACGCTCATGCGCAAGGTCACGCGGCCGAGCGGGTCGAATTATGTCGAAGAAGGGAGGTTCGCCAACTCTGCCTGGGAGGAGATCAAGCCGCCGGAGTTCCTGCGCCTCTGGGACGAGGAGGCCGACAGCCTCCCCAAAACCACCACGACGAAGCTCTATCTGCTGACGGGGCTGCTGCTGCCGATCTGGAAGGACATCCCGTCAGGCAATGAGCGCATCTACCGAGTCACGCCCGAGGGGCGGGGGAGCATGATCGGCCGGACCGTCAGCGAGGACGGCGCCGCGGCCTTGCGTGCGCGGTTCATGGTCGGCACACCGAAAACCTCGCAGGACATGCTGACGGCCGCGCTCGGATCCACCGCGCCGGTCGATCTGGGCCGGGGTCTCACGCTCACCCGCCGCCGCGTCGCGGGCGCGGCCCGCCTCGAGATCGACGGGGCCGATAAGGGTGCCATCGAGGGTCTGAAGGCGGTCGGGTGTTTCACCGAGATCATCGCCTTCCAGCTTCGGGTCTTCGTGCCGCACGGGGAGGGCGTCGATACCGTCGCCATCCTCGCTCGGATCGTGGGGGAAGGGTCTCCAACCGCGGCGGAGCGAGCCGCCTGAAAGGGAAAGTGGGCCTTGGGTCGAGGGAACGCGGAAGGGTGCTTTGCCCCGTCGCGTTCCGCCGCCGTGGCGTGTCTCCAGACCCCTCGGCGCCTTCCCCAATCCCAGACAAGAGGACAAAACCCATGACCAACTCCGAGACCACTTTCGCCGAGACGATGGCAAAATGGCATGCCGACCGCGAAGCCGCCAACAAGGCCACCCGAAACGAGCTGCTCCCGCAATTGCGAGGCTTCGGCATCACCGAGGTCACCGCCGAATACGAAGGCTACGGCGATTCCGGCAATATCGAAGACGTAACGGTGCAGCCCGCAGGCATTGCGCTCCCTGACGAACTCTCCACGAAGCTCGGCGACTTCGCCTGGTCCGTCGCCTATCACCAGCATCCGGGGTTCGAGAACAACGAGGGCGGCTATGGCACGCTGACCTGGGATGTCACCGCCGACAGCATCGCGCTGGATCATGCCGACCGATATGTCGAGTGCTCCCACAGCCGTGACGAGGGTCTCTGACATGGCCCATCCCCTCCATCATGCCGAAAGCTCGGCCCGGAAGTTCGGCGGAACGCCATCCGACTATCAGGCCGTTCACGACTGGTTCGATGCCTCCAAGGAGCATCTCGCCATCTTCACTCACCTTGCTCTGCGCCATCACACGCAAGGTATCTTCGAGGCCGAACGGGTCTTCGGGCTTTCGCTCACCAACGAGGCGGGGCGTGAGATTCCCATCCGCTGGATCGGCGAGCAGCATGTCCGCGAAGACTGTCAGGGCCGCATCCCGAGCCTCGCCGACTGGCTCGGACGGATCCAGCCCGAGCCCTGGATGGCCAACGGGCATATCGACCGGCAAGCGCATGAACCCGTCGGCGATCCACGGACGACATGGCTGGGCGAGGTGGCTGGGGGCAAGACGATCCTCGGCCTCAAGGACTGGATGGAGGCGAGGGGATCTTGATGCGCAACGTTCGCAGGTTCTACGATTGCAGCACCGCACATCTGCCTGAACAAACCGTCCAGGCTATCGAGAACGGGCTCTTTGCCAAACCGCCGAGCATGCAGAATGAGTATGGCTGGCTGTTCTCCGTCCCTGAAACCCTCGCCGACATGCCTGAAGGCGTCGACTGCGACGCCTTCAGGGCGGTCATGGCGTTGGCGATGGATGCCGGGTGCGACTACGTCCTGTTCGATCGGGACGTCCCGCCAGCCCCCTATCTCGAGGTCTTCGACTGGTAGGTCAATCGCGGTTGCACAGAGGCCCGATCCACGGATCGGGCCTCTCTTGTTTCCAACACCAATACTGAAATGGAGATCCAGATGAACGTCGCGGAGATCAAGGCCGCCGTGGATGCCGGCAAATCCGTCCACTGGGCGAACGAGGGCTACCGGGTGCATCGGGACGGCCTCGGCCAATACCTCATCACCTTTGTGCCGAACGGCAGCACGATCGGGTTGACCGACCGGAGCGGCCGTAGGCTGAACGGAGCCGAGGCCGACTTCTTCATATCGGAACCGCGCCATGGTGCCGCGGCGGAGAAGGGGAGGGAAGTGCGCGGGGCAACGCCAGACACCTCTTCCAGCGCCGGGCCGTGCTGAGGGTCAGGAGAGAAAGGAAAGAGGGCTTTGTGGTTTTGCGATCCCATGAGGGGTCGAAAAGCAATCCCGCGTGCTCTGGCCAAGTGTCGGGCAGCGGCAAACCCAAGGAGAAGACCCATGTTCGCAGGAACCCTAACCAAGAACGCCGAGACCGCAGCCACCGCCTATTCCGGCATAATCCATTCGACCCGGTTCGATGTTGCCATCCAACTCGAAACCCGGACGAAGATGTCCGAGCGGAGCCCGGACTTTGACGTGACCGCGGTGAACAAGTCGGGCCGCAAGGTGCGCATCGGCACGGCCTGGAACGAGACCGGCAACACCACCGGCAATCCGTACATCTCGATGCAGATCGATGTCGGCCTCGGGCCCTTCCGGGTCAACGCCGTGCAGACCAAGGAGGCCCGCGACGCGCAGAGCGGCGCGTACGAGATCATCCCGCTTGTGTCGAACGGCACAATGAAATCCGGCTCGATCTCGGGCGAACTGACAGCGATGGATGCCGACAACGCGTTCGCAGGCTACATCGCCAACATGATGTTCGACCTCGACTTCATGCTGATCGAGAACGAGTTCAAGACCGAGGAGACCCATCCCGACTACCGGATCGAGGTCAGCTCGCCGCGCGGCCACCCGATCCGTGTGGGTTCGGCCTGGATGGCGAAGAGCAACCGGACCGGGAACGACTATGTCTCGCTCCTCATCAATACGCCCGATGGCGATCTGCGGGTGAACGCCGTGCAGAACGAGGAGCAGCGGGGCGGTCAGACCTTCTCGATCATTCCCTTCGTCGAGAGTGCAGGCCAGGACCGGTCGGACAACGCCGGGCTCGCCCTGGTCGGCTGACAGGCAGCGACTGCTACAGAACCGGCGCTCCGGGCAACCGGGGCGCTTTCGCCCGTGCAGGCCTGATCCTCCTCCCATGAAACAGGCCTGACGGAGCGCTGTCGGCATGTCTCCAGTCGGCCAGCGTCCCCTGTCCGCAAGAGGCAGGTCCCGTGAGGGGAGCCGCGACAGCGCGGCTCCCCTCTTTTCGTATCACCCCATCAGTAGGACTAGACGCATGTTCAATCTCACCCGTCCCAAGCTGGTCACGCTCGCCGAGGCCGAAGGCTATGCCGATGTCGTGGACTTCCTGGAGGACTACGCGCAGTGCAGCGTCGTGCCCGCGATCTGCATTGCGCCCGATTGCGACCACACCGCCGAGCTCGAACCCGACCAGCGCGCGGGCTTTTGCGAGGTCTGCGGCCGCCCTTCCATGAAATCCGGCCTCGTCATCGCTGGCATGATCTGAGTGCCGAAGAAGGAGGGCTTCCCATGACACAGTATAGATACACCACGCCCGGCACGCGCCTTGTCTGGTCCGACGTCAGCCAGTGGGTCGATGCGGTTCACTGGATCGGCAGTCGCCAGTTGAGTGCGGCGCGTAACCGGGCCTACGCCGCCCATGCGGCGGCTCTGCCCCGCGAACTCATCGACCGCGAGACGCATGTCCCATCGCTCGAGACGGCGCTTCACCTCCTCAAATATGGACGTCCCAGTCTCGCCCGGCCGCAGAGAGGCCATCGCGCCGATCACCCGACCACGCCGGTCATCATGGATCTGATGAACCGTCTCGCCGTCCTGAAACGCCAGGACCAGATGCCCGCCGGGGACAACTGGACCGCCATGCTCGGAGGTTCCGATGCGCATTCCGACTGACATCACCGACATGATCGAGCGCGGCGCCCTCGTGGCGATCATCCATTCTGGCGGCAAGGACAGCCAGGCCATGACGATCAGGCTGGTCGAGGCCGGAATCCCGCGCGACCAGCTCCTCATCGTCCATGCCACCCTCGGCGACGTGGAATGGCCGGGAACCATCAGCCATATCAGGAAGACCACCTTCGGCCTGCCGCTGGTGATCGCACGACCCCGCCGGTCGTTCTTCGAGATGGTTCGGGCGCGGGGTATATTCCCCTCCCCGCGATATCGCCAATGTACCTCCGACCAGAAGCGCAGTCCGATCGAGCGCGAGCTGCGCCGCTATCTCGCGGCCAACCCCCGCTTCGCCGGGCGCATCGTCAGTGCGATGGGGATGCGCGGTGAGGAAAGCGCCGCACGCCGAAGCCGTCCTGTCGTCAGCTTGAACGCCCGGGGCAGCGTGGCGGGACGGACCTGGATCGACTGGCTGCCGATCCATGGCCTGACACGGCGGGAGGTGTTCGGCACCATCGCCGCGGCGGGGCAGAAGCCGCATTGGGCCTATGGCCGCGGCATGTCCCGTCTGTCCTGCAGCTTCTGCATCATGTCCTCCCTCGCCGATCTGCAATGCGCCGCGCGACTGAGGTCAGATCTCCTTTCCACCTACATCGCGCTCGAAGAGGAGATCGGCCACACCCTGCGTCCCGATGGGACGAGCCTCCGAGAAACGCTCAACCGATTGGAGGCCGCATGACCGTGCAAGACCCCAAAGAGATCGCCGAACGGACCGCACTCGGCTTTTCCGAAGCCGAGATCGCAACCATCGACGCCGCCCGCGCCATCCTGCGCAGGCACGCGCGCTCGACCGCAGCCTTGCAGTCCTGGACCATGCTGACTGACTTCCTGGCTCTGAACGCCGTCCACGAACGGGTCGAGGTGTTTCGGGTGCTGCTGTTGGACCGGAAGAACAAGCTGATCCGCGACAGGGTCATGACCCGCGGCAGCATCGATCACGTTCCGGTCTATGTCAGCGAGGTGCTCCGCTCGGCTCTCGTTCTTGATGCCTCAGCCATCATCATGTGCCACAACCATCCGTCCGGCGATCCGCATCCGAGCCAGGCCGACATCGATCTCACCCGGAAGATCGTTGAAGCCTGCAAGGTGATGGAGTGTCCGTCGTCAGAACATTTGGCGCAGATTGGGGCGTAGACTAGCGGAGAGCGGGCCTCGTCTGGGATTTGATGTTAGGCTGTGAGCTTGCGGTGCTGCAAGCGCCGATATTCGATGGTTTTTCGTTTGATCCTTTCGCGCTGTTTGATGATGGCCTGTGCCCTGCCGAAGTAGACATCGGCAGGCGTCACGTTGGCCAGGCTCTCGTGGTAACGCTGGTTGTTGTAGTGCTCGACGAAGGCCTCGATCTGGGACTCGAGGTCGCCGGGCAGGAAGTAGTTCTCCAACAGGATGCGGTTCTTCAGGGTCTGGTGCCAGCGCTCGATCTTGCCCTGGGTCTGCGGGTGGCACGGCGCGCCGCGCACATGGCTCATCTTGTTGGACTCGATGTATTCGGCCAGCTCGCCCGCGATGTAGCTGGGGCCATTGTCCGATAGCAGCCTGGGTTTGTGTAGAACGGTGGCGCTGTCGCAGCCCGAGGCGGCGAGCGCGAGGTCCAGCGTGTCGGTCACGTCCTCGGCCCGCATGTTGGTGCATAGCTTCCAGGCGATGATGTAGCGCGAGAAGTCGTCAAGCACCGTCGAGAGGTACATCCAGCCCCACCCGATGATCTTGAAGTAGGTAGGTGAAGTCGGTCTGCCACATCTCATTCGGCCGCGTGGTCTTGGTGTGGAACTGATCGGCCGCCTTGATTACCGTATAGGCTGGGCTGGTGATCAGGTCATGGGCCTTGAGCAACCGGTAGACCGTGGCTTCCGACACGAAGTAGTGTTTCTCGTCGGTGAAGCGCACGGCCAGTTCGCGTGGGCTGAGGTCGGTCGCCTCCAACGCCATCTCGACGATCTGGTCCTGGATGTCCTCGCCAATGCGGTTCCACACCCGGTTCGGTGCCGAAGGGCGATCCTCCAGCGCTTCCGGCCCACCTTCCCGGTAGCGGTCATACCAGCGGTAGAAGGTCCGGCGGGCAATGCCGAGCTGGTCCAGCGTCCGCCTGGCCGGCAGGTGCGACTGCTCGACGATACGGATGATCTCCAGCTTCTCGGATGCGGGATACCTCATTCGTCGTCGCCCCCATCCGCGATCATGCTTTTTTTAAGCAAGCGGTTTTCCAGCGTCAGGTCCGCCACGCACTCCTTCAGCGCACGGGCTTCGCGGCGCAAGTCCTGCACGTCACCGGAGGTCGCCGCACGGGCGGTGTCCCCGGCCAGGCGGCGTTTGCCGGCTTCCATGAACTCCTTGGACCAGCTGTAGTACAGACTCTGCGCGATGCCCTCTTTGCGGCACAACTCGGCGATACTGTCGTCACCGCGAAGACCTTCAAGCACGATGCGGATCTTGTCTTCGGCCGAGAAGTGGCGGCGGGTCTGACGCCGGATGTCCTTGACCACCCGATCTGCAGGGGGCTTGGTCGGCGATTTTGAATTGGAGGATTTGGGCTTCATCTTCGTTCCTTCGTCACTACGACGAAGCCCAAATCCTCCTTAAATCACAACCTCAAATCTGTGCCATAGCCGCTGACGGGGGACAGTGATGGAGATTGTCATCCACGATCACATCATCGTCGGTTTCGGACGGGAGAAGAACGCGTTCAGCATGCGGGCGGCCGGGATGATGGGTGACTAGAAATCCGGGAACATGTGCCGGGTGGACGCCAGCCTCATCCAGTTCCGTCCACCAAAGGCAACAAGTGTGAGGTAGATGATACCCGCCTCGACACCCGGCCTGAAGACGATGGTCAGACGATGGCCGGACCCGCCATGTCGCACGAGCCAGCCTTCGAGCTTTCCTTCAAGCCGCACGCCAGATGTCGGGTTGTCTGCAATGGATCGCAGCAAGGCATCGACCTCATCCAGGCGCCGAAGAGCTGCTCCCGAGTCGCCCTGGGTGACTTCGATGATGTGATCGACGATGCCGATGAGATCCCGCTCGAAGAACGGATGCCGGACGAACTGCATCAGGCCTTGCGGGTCATTGCGGTCAGATGCGCCCGCGCGCCAGCGGTGACGTCGGAGGCGTCGCCGACCGGTTCCCATTGGTCGAGCGGCAGAGCCAGACGCCGTTCAAGTTCTGCTTCTAGCACCGCCCGTTCGCGCTCACGTTCTGCCTTGGCCTTCGCCAGTTCCCCCGAAACCGCCGCGCTCACATTGGGATATTCTCCGGCTTCGACCAGCTCCCTGGCGAACGCGTAGGCGGTATCGGTAAAGCTGACGGATTGCTTTTGAACGCTCATGGCGGACTCCTTGGTGCTCCAATAGAGTACTGAAATCCGCGGCATCTGGCAAGCCGGTCAGCCCCGACCGAGGGAACCGACCCATGCCTGACGGCCTCCCCTGCTCGGCTGCGCGTGTCGCAGGGGAGATATCGGCCGTCGGCCGATCGCGCATTCGGCCATGCGGCCTCACCGCGGCGTTGCACCCAGGCCCCCGGTTTGCCCGTCTCGCGAGCACGTCGCTCCCCGGCCACTCCGCCGGATTGCACTCTGGTCTGTTTCGGCCAGAGGCCAAAACGATCCCGCCGCTCCATCCGTCTCCCGCGTCCGGTCGCGCCGTTTGCCTGCTCGCGTCGGGCAAACCTGCCGTCAAAACACACACACATGAGCGTGGAAGCATATCCTCCGGATGGCCCCCGAATCAGCCCGCCTCAAGGATCGCAAAACTTTTCGGCGAGGCCGGCGGGTGTGGAGAAGGCAGTCCAGTGCTCGATGACGCGCCTGTGGTGAGCGATGCGCCCGGAAAACTTTTGCGCCCGGCGCGCCGGCGGCTTCGCCGTCCCTGACCCGGACAGATTCGGTGAACCAGACGTACGGCCATGCCACCACACTCACGTGGTGGTTCCCCGAACATCTGGAGACACCAACATGACATACGAGAACGCGAATGCCTACGAGACCATCGAACTTTTCGGCCTGACGGAGAAAGACGCGGAGCTGCCCATCCCCGAGGATCACGTCCTGACCGATAGCATCGTCCGCGAGACTTTCGAGGCCCTGCTTGGCCAGCTGCGCGGCACCGGTCTCGAGACCGAGATCGAACCGCTCGCGCACGGGCTCGCCACGATTCTGCAGCGCCGCAAGATCGCTCTGGGCAAGGAGCTTGACCGCACCGCTGACAAGATCGGCGCCCTGGCAAAATCCCATGACGGGTCGGAGATCGCCGAGACCGCGCTCGAAGAGGCGCAGGCCCGCTTCCTGCAGGTCCGCGAGATCGTCGGGGCCATCGAGGTGATGAGCGAGGCGGCGGCGGAATGCTACGAGGTCGAGACCGGCCACGCCTTCATCCCGGCCGCGGGATCGCGCGCCAGTGCTCGCGCTCAGGAGACCGGAGCGGTCTTCGAGGCCCGGCAGCTGCTGGAACAGCACGATCGCGAGACAGCCGCGAAGTCGAAGGTCGAGGGGGTTCCCCTGATCGTCTCGGGGGCGACCGACTGGACCGATATCGACGTCATCTTCACGACACTCGACAAGGTTCGCGAGCGCATCCGGCAGAACCGCAACCAGGAGATCTTCCTCTGCCACAAGGGTGGCAAGCACGGGGCCGAGATGATCGCCGCCCGGTGGGCTCGGGCGCGTGGCGTCGCGCAGGCGCGCTTCGATCCGCGCTGGTCCGCGCATGGGCGGGCAGCACCCTTCAAATGCAACGACGAGATGCTGGACGACAAGTTCGCCGCGACCGGGGTCGTGCTCTTCGGCGGCAACGGGGTCGCACTGAACCTCGGGCAGAAGGCGGAAGCCAAAGGCCTGACGGTGATGCGGGTCGCCGATCCGGCGAAGAAGACGGCAGACGCGTGAATGAGAGAGGGTCGCCTTTGGGCGGCCCTTTCGTCGTTTTCATCTGCCTGCCCGTAAACTGGCGGTCTCCTCCGCACAGTAAGCCAAGTCGCGGTGGAGGTATCGGCCTGAGGCCGATCGCGCATTCGGCCATGCGGCCTCACCACGGCGCAGCACCCGGCGTCCCGGTTTGCCCGTCTCGCGAGCACGTCGCGCCCCGGCCGCTCCACCGGATTACGCTCCGGTCTGTTTTGCGGGGCAAAACGATCCCGCCGCTCCATTCGTGTCCCGCGTCCGGGCAGCACCCTTTGCCTGCTCGCGTCGGGCAAACCTGTCGTTAATCACACACACATGAGTGCGGAAGCATATCCTCCGGATGGCCCCCGAACCCGTCCGCGTCAAGGATCGCAAAACTTTTCGGCTAGGGGGGCCGGGGAGGAGAGGGCGGTCCAGTGTTCGATGACGCCCCCGTGGTGGGCGATGCGCCCGGAAAACTTTTGCGCCCGGCACGCCGGCGGCTGCGCCGTCCCTGACCCGGACAGTTTCGGCAACCAGGCATTCGGCCATGCCACCACACTCACGTGGTGGTCCACGAACATCTGGAGATGAGATCATGACCGACGAGAACAAGACCGAGGACGACCTTTGCCGACACTGCGACCGCACAGGCACGTCGCAGCGCGGAACTTCCACCGGGAAAGACCATCACGATATTGGCGGCCATGTCGTCCCCTGCGTCGCCTGCGGGAAAGACGCGTTGCGGACCGATTGGGAGACTATCGATGGCGGGAGCGTCAATTTCCACTGGCGGGAGGCCTGTGCGCATTGTTCGCACCTCAGCGAGTCTCTCTTCGCCTGAACAGTACCTTTCATCGGGCGGCCCCGTCGCCCGGTGATCCCTCTCTCTAACCCTTCCACGCTCTCGACGACTGCGACACCATCCATAAGTGCAGCCCCGCCCGGCTAAGGCCGGGCGGGGCTGCTGCGCTCCTCAACTGTCTGTGGCCCCTCAGTCAGACGCAAATAACATGAAGGTCGGTGGTGATCGATCGTCGGTCATGCCGGGCCCCTGCCGGCGGTTGCACCGCCGTCACCGCGCTCGCAGGTTCCGGCCGTGCCGGCCTCCACCCGGAACACGAGGCCCCTGGACGTGCTGAGTGGCATACCCCGGCGGCGGTCTCCTGACGGAGCCAGCCGGCGGGGTTGCCCTCATGCGCGCCAGAAACCCCGCGATCCGCCCGTCCGGGTGCAGATCGCTGGGGCGGGCGCAGCGCATCGACCGCGCCGCCCGATGACGGCGACCCGTCCGGGCCGACAACTCTGCTGCCAGACCTGCGGCTGTATCACCGCCCCGGATCGCCACACAGGCGACGGGGAAGCCGAGCTTGAGGCAGACGATCGCGGTCGTGCCGATCGGGCGCACGCGAACCATCGCGCCGACGCGTTGGAAGCGGGGGCGGACCTGGTCACGTCTGACATAACTCGACAGGACCGATGGCGGCTGAGGAGCGGGGTGCACATTTGGGTCTCCCCTCTTTGCTCATAGATGTGGATCGCACGGGGTCGGGCGGTCCGTGCCCTCCGCTCACGCTCCGGCAAACACAAATACGGTTTCCACGCGCGGGGCGCGCGGACCCTCCGCATTTGTGTTTGCGGACCTCCCTTGCCCCCCGTGCCGGGTGATCCCCATCGCAAAAAGGAGAGACCCAAATGACCAACCACTACGTCGCCACCGTTCCCGTCAAGTTCACCGACAACGAAGGTCAGGAGCGCACCCGCTTCCAACGCGTCGGCGCGATGTTCCGCAACACTCGCAACGGGGACGGCTCGGAGTTCTTCAGCCTCAAACTCGACTTCCCCGTCGCGGTCCAGGAGCTGGTGATGTTCCCGCCGAGCGCGAAGGAACCGCAGGAATAGTCCGCCTCAAAGATGGGCCGCCCTAGGGGCGGCCCTTTCCCTGTTTCAGGGAAGGCTGCGCTGTACCCGGGAACCCCTGCCTTCGGCCGGCGTCCCCGGGAAGGCGTCAGGACCGCAAGCGGTCCTGACGGGGGATATCAGAGATCGCCTGGAACAGGTCTGCCGGCCAGCCTCAAGGGGGCCATCCGGAATAACAGTCGGGCTACGCCCGCCGGTTTTTCCGGCAGAGATTTGGGCCGAGCCAAATCTGGCCGCCCTTGACCCTGTCCGTCAGCCCCGTCGGTGGAGGGATGCGCCGCCCCTCGCTTCCGTCCGAACACGGGTCCGTGTTCGGCCAGACCCTCGGGCGCGGGCATGACAACGGGCGGCCGAGGTGCGGTTGGAGATGGTCGGGTTTTCTGGGCCCTTCGGGCCGGGCCTCGCACCTGCGGTGCTCGGCTCGAAGCGGAATTCAAGGTCGCCTGGGGGCAATCTGCAATAATATTGTATTGACCGGTAAATATAGTTTCGTATGATGAAGGCGACCTTGAATGAAGGTGGCAGGAAATAGGGGGGCTTTCTTCGTATGAGCCGGACCAAGAGACTGACACAGACGGAGCGGGCGGAGATTATCCGTGAGGCCGCAGCAGGTGTGGGGACTTCCGCGCTCGCGGAGCGGTTCGGGGTCACGCCGCGGGCCATCCAGTACACGTTGAAGGCGGACGAAGAACGCCAGAAGGATGCGGCCGTGGCGACGGCCGCGGTGACGGTGAAGCTGACACCAGAAGAGCTTGCTGCGCTGGATGAGGTGCTGTCCGCGGCGGGGATCGAGACCCGCACGGAGGGGGTCCGGCGGCTGATCCAGGCGGCGGGGGGAACGTTCGTTCCGGACGCGAATCTGGCGGCTGAGATGGCGCGCTACCGGGCCTCCTTGCACGAGGTCGGCAACGGCGTCGTGCAGGTCGCCAAGCAGATGATGAAAGCCAGCCGGGAGGGGCAGGGGGAAGGCTCCGCGCCGAACGCAGAGTTGTCCGAACTGCGCCTCGTGCAGATGCGTGCGCTGGCGCGGTTCATCCTCGATTCCGCTGACGAGATCGACCTGCTTTTGCGCCGTCGTCGGGATGGGATGCGGCTCTCCGCCACTGCCGCTCTGAGGGAGTTCGCCCATGCGGCTGAATGATGCCGTCCATGACGTCACCGGAGAGATCTTCCGGGATGGCTGGAGCCGGATACGGGGCTCGATGCAAGGGCTGCAGGCGTCCCGGCAGAGGCAGCTCGTGCGCGCCGCTGCGGGGCATCGTGCGGCGGTCTTCAAGGCGATCCGGGGCGGGGGCACGCATTCCAAATCCCAGCTCATGAACCAGCTTGATTACCTCACCACCAAGTCCTCGCATATCGTGGACAGCAGCGGGTTCCTGGATGGGAAGACGAGGCTTGAGGGATCGGAGATCAAGGACCTGACGGAGCGGTTCGCCAAGCGCTGGAGTGCGGGGTTCAAGCCCAAGCTCGGACAGACGACGCATATGCTGATGTCCTATCCGATCGGCACCCGGGGCGAGGACGTGCGCGACATCACCGCCAATGTCGCCGAGCGGTTCTTTCAGTCCGAAGAGGGACATTTCGACTACATCATCGCGGTGCATGAGGATCGCGATCACCCCCACGCACATATAGTTTTGAATCGCCGGTCGCAGGAGGGTGAGTTCTTCTTCCTGGGTCGCGATCACCGGTTCAACTACGACGATTTCCGCCTCGCCATGGTGGAAGAGGCCGAGCGGTTCGGCGTGCGTCTGGAGGCCACGCGGCGGCTCGATCGGGGTGTCGTGCACTACCCGCCGCGCACCCGCGAGGTCTATGCGGCCAAGGTTGAGGGGCGGGCCGCGGAGCCACGGCCACGGGTCGGGGCCGATCTTGATCGCGCCCTCGAAGAGATCGCAAACACCCGGATCATCTATCACTCGCTTGCCGCTGAGGCCTCTGCGGACAACCGCGAGGACATCGCCGATGCCCTGTTCCGCTCGGGAGAGCTTCTGGCCAAGGGCGGCAAGCTGACTTTGGAAGGAGGCGTCTACATGGCAGAGGAGCAATCGTTCGAGGATCTGAGGACCCGTTATGCCGATCAGGTCGCGCGCGTCCAGGGCATGATCGATGCGAAGCCGGAGGCCGAACGGCCGCGGCTCGAGCGCAGCCTCAACGAGATCCAGTCGCGGCTCGCGCATATGCAGCCGCTAGGGCTCAGATCCGTGACATTGACCGAAAAGCCCTCGGAGGGCGGGGTCTATTCCGAGACCAATATCGATGCGGCCCGGCTCGACCGGTTGCGAGACCCCGAGGTGCGGGCGCAGGTCGACACCGCGCTGCGCGGGACCGGGATCAGTTCGTCCGTGGTGGTCGCCCGGATGGAAACCGGCGCGCAGAACGCCGCGCTCGAGCGGCAATGGATCGCTGACGATCTGGCGCGGGTGGCCGAGAGGGACGGTCTCAACCTCGAGCGCCGCGCGGATCTGGAGACGGCGCGCGAGACCCTCAACCGGGCCCATGTCCAGCTCGGCGTCGCGCTGGAGCGGGCAGGGGTCTTGCGTGAGGACGGTGTCGTGGAAGATCGCACCGTGACGGAGAGGGTCCATTATCATCGGGACGCCACTGAGGACATGGAGCGCGCCATCCGCCAGGACATGCGTTCGGAAGGTCTGACCGAAGACCAGATCGAGGCGCGGGAGTGGGAGATCGTCTCCCGCGCGGAGCGGCGTATCGAAGAAGAGCAACGCAGCTACCTCGATGCGCATCCCGAACTGCTCGCGCGCCCGGGCGACGTGATCGACCGGTCCGAGCCCTACCGGGAGCGCATCACCGACGAGGCCCGGGCCCGCGAGATCACCCGCGAAGTCGACCGGA
The DNA here is from genome assembly GCF_027912675.1 of Paracoccus sp. SCSIO 75233. NCBI lineage: Bacteria > Pseudomonadati > Pseudomonadota > Alphaproteobacteria > Rhodobacterales > Paracoccaceae > Paracoccus > Paracoccus sp. SCSIO 75233. Next base: position 46,762 of record NZ_CP115758.1, read on the forward strand.
TCATGGAAGGTCGCGACGCGCGGACCCCCGTTGCGGATGCCGTCACGGACGAGTTCCGCGCGCGCTATCCCGATATGCCGTCGCATCTCGCCCGCGGGCTTGGCGCGACCTATGCTTCCGTCACCGATCTGCGCGACACCGAGGCCCTCAACCAGGTCCGCCGCGACAACGAGTTGCGGGAGGTGGCGCTCGACCTGCGCGACGGGCGGCTTTCGGACGCGCGCGAGGGGGACGCTGTCGAGGGGGCACCGATCGCCGATCCGGACATCCGGCGGGTCGTCGACCATGAACGGGCCGGCAATCTGCAGTCGCCGTTCCAGGACGACGGTCAGCGACTGACCTACCGCGACGCCGTCGAGCGCGAGCTCGACGCGGCGCAGATCGACCGGCTGCGGGACGGGGATGTCGACGTGCTGAAGACCCAGATCGAAGACCGTCTCGATCGGCTCTACGCCGCGAAGACCTACCTGCAGTCGGACGCGGCCACCGCCAACAGCGAGGCGACCCGCGCCGTGGTCGAGGAGATCGCCGACCGCGAGTTCGAGCTCCACCGCGCCGATCTTGTCGATGGCGAGACCGAGCGCGGGGAGACGCACTGATGGGAGGGGTAGGGAAGGGCCGCCTCGCCCTCGGCGTCGCGCTGGTCACACTGGTCGCTATCGCGATCGGCTATGTCATCGCCTCGGCCGTGATCAGTTTCCGGGACCTGGGTTTCCGGGCCGAGATCGACTTCTTCTATATCGTGCAGAACTACCGCGCCATCGGGGCCGCCCGTCCCGACGACTTCCGCCTGATCAACCTGATCATGGGCGGGGCCGGGGTGGCGGGCCTCATGATGAGCCTTGCGATGTCGGGCTCGGCGCTCACCCGGTTCGGCTATACCCATTGGCAGACCCGCCGCGAGATGAAGCGGAACGGCTTCTTCGGCGCGCCGGGCACGGGCTTTGTGATCGGCAAGCTTGGAAAGCCAAGCTCGCGTGCGCCGTTCCTGTGTTCCAAGACCTTTCCCCATGCGTTGATCGTAGCGCCGACCGGGCGCGGCAAGACCACCGGCTTCGTCATTCCGAACCTCCTGACCTGGCAGGGCTCAGCGGTGGTGCTCGACGTAAAGGGAGAATGCTTCGAGGCCTCGGCCCGCCACCGGGCGGCGCAGGGTGACGAAGTGTTCCGCTTCGCGCCCACGGATTGGGAGGACAGGCGGACGCATCGCTACAACCCACTTCTGCGCATCTATGAGCTCAAAGACCCGGCCCGCCAGCAGATGGAGTTGCAGCTCCTGGCCACACTCTTCCTGCAGAACGACAACGACCGTGTTCAGGGGCTTCTCAAAGGGGGGATCGATCTCTTCGTCGCGGCCGGGCTACTCGCGTTCCAACGCCGCAGGCCGACGCTCGGCGAGATATACCGCATCGCCGCCTCGGGCGGGCAGAAGCAGAAGGAATATCTCGCGCGCGCCCATGAGGTCCAAAACGCCGCGGCGCGGCTGATCTTCACACGGCTGGCGTCCACCAACAACGATACGCTGACATCCTATGTCTCGCTCCTGATGACCTCGGGCCTCGATCAATGGCAGAACCCGGCGATCGACGATGCGACGGCGACCTCGGACTTCGACTTCCGGACGATCCGCAAGAAACCCTTCAGCGTCTACCTCGTCGTCCAGCCCCTCATGGTGAAACCCCTCGCACCTCTGATCCGGCTCTTCTTCTCGGACCTGCTGTCGGCGCTTCAGGACAAGGAACCGGGTCCGGACGAGCCCTGGCCGGTTATGATCATGCTCGACGAGTTCAACCGGCTCGGAAAGATGCCGATCGTGGCCGAGAGCATCGAGGTGCTGCGCGCCTATCGCGGGCATCTCGCGGTGGTGACCCAGACCATCCCGGCCATCGACGAGATCTACGGCGAGAACACGCGGCGCGCCTTGCAGGGCAACGCCGGGATCAAGCTCTACCTGACGCCCTCCGACGAGAAGACCGTCGAGGAGCTGAGCAAGGCGGTCGGCAAGACCACGAAAACCGTCGTCACGCGGTCCCGCGCGGTCGGGAAGAACCCGTTCGAGGGCCGCAGCCAATCGGAGCGGACGGAGGAGGTGTCGCTCCTGCCCGAGGATGAGGCGCGGCGCCTGCCGCTCGACGAGATCGTCGTCGTCGTGGACGCCCAGATGCCGGTCCGGGCCAAGCGCGTGGTGTATTTCGAGGACCCATTCTTCAAGGGCATCCATGCCGCCCAGGAGGGGGAGCTACCCTTCCCGACGGGGCCGGTCCCTCCGATGGGGGAATTGCCCCTGAGCGTCAGGGCGATGCCCACGGCGCCGCGGGGGTCAGGTCTCACGGAACGTGATTTCGAGGCCAGGATGGGGCTAACAGAAGGCGGAGGGATTGCACCCCTTGAGTCCGGTCCGGCTCAAGCGCCTCGGCGCGGCCGCGCCGCTGTTCTTGCGGATGATCAGCGGCAGATGGAGATGGAGTTCGGGCGGCAGGCAGATCTGGAGGTGGAGGCTGCGTCCGAAAACGACGTCGCCCGAGTTCAGGACGCCGTGAGTGATCTCGAGCGGTTGGAGGCGGAGATGTCCGGTTCGGAAGCAAACGTCAGCGAGACGGGCGAGAAATTCGGGCTTGGCTGAGCCGCCATGCGGGCGACACGAAAGAATGTCGCGATGGTGTCTTGTGGCCACGGCCTTGAGCCGACCATTGTCACGGGTGAAGAAAGCCAGGGTCGTCGCGCTCTGGTCGAGGGGCTCGCTCAATCGTCGCAGGGTCGATCTCACGCATCGTCAACTGGGCGTTCACCCTGCGGGCCGCGGGGCCCGCACGAAACCACTTCGCGGCGGAAGCCAGGTTAAAGCGCGGACGACGCTGCCCCTTTGCCGGGTTTGCGGCCTCCATCAGAACCTCGATCATTTCATCGATGCGGTAGAGGCCACCCGCAACGGGGAGGGGCATCTTGCGCTGCTGGAGCGCCTGTCGCTTTATCTCGAGCTTCTCGGCGACATCCGCGAGAGACACCAGGTCGGGACGGACCTCGCGCAGGACTGTGCCTTGCGGCAGCGCCTTGATCAGAGCCCGCGCCGCTTCAAGGATCGCGCTCTCGGCCTCATCCCCTTCAAGTTCCAGTTCTACACCCAGAAGACCGGCGTGACCGGTGCCCACGAGCGCATCTTCAAAACCCGCCTCGAAGATCGCGTCAGAGAGCGAAAACGCATCGTGCTCTCCGTCGGGGAGTGCAAAGACCAGTTCGAATTCGAATTCTTCAGCCATTGGCATTACCTTCGTCGTTCTTCTGAAGCTTCACGCAGGCCAGGGCCTTCTGTCGGATCTTTTTCGCGAACTGCTGTGGATTCTTCGGGGTCGACCAGACAGACATCTGACAAAACTCGCCACAGCGGCAATCCTTATCGTTGGCCGGGCATCGGAGGATCCCCCACGCGTGCCCCTTGCCCTCAATAAGGTCCCATCCCAGCTCTTCGAGCTCCTGGATGACGGCCTCGATTTCCTTTGACGTGTGCTTCTTCCTTGGCACCCTAGATACCCCACTTTCTTAAATTGTCAAGTGACAAGTTAATAGCTCAGCAAAACGTCGCTGCAATTTACTGTCCGCTACCGGCAATTTCCCATAGGAAGCTTGCCGTCAAATGCTTTGATGTGAGAACGGGATACAGGACGGACGTCCCAGACAGAAACACCGGCGCGGATGCCGTTGCGTCTGATCCTGTAGCAGTGTGCCGTCCCCAGACGCGGCACGATGCCACCAACGCAAAACCATTCATGCTGTCTGTCATGATCCCAGCAGGCAGCAAAGGTTTGACCTGCGAACAGCCTGTTCCGGCTAGTCGTGCCACCTCCGGTCAACTCTACCGTCGGCCCAGCCTGTTCAGCCGTGCCAGTTGCGCAAGCATGCGGGCACCGGTGCTAGATGAGTCGCCTGAAGGTGCAGCCGGCGCACCACCCGCGGCATTAGGGCGGGTCGGGAGCGCCTGTACGCCGAGAAACTGCCTGGCCCGAAGCGCGGCATATTCGGCGCCTGTCGCGCCTCCGATGGCGTATCGGTTATAGACTTGCTGACTTCCTGCCAAGCCTCGGGCGAAGGCGTAGCTTCCGCCAAAGCCCGCCGAAAGCGCCGGCATCATGATGTTTCCGGAGACCGACCGGACGATGAAGGGCGTGGCGATGATGAACCCCTTGGCCATGAGGACCATCATGAAGAAGGGCAGGAGGGCGCCGATGTTCGAAGCCCCCTCCGGATCACCAAGTTCGGCGAGCAATGCGCGCGAGACCCCGGTGATGGTCGCGAAAACGCCGGCGATGACGATGGGGTAGATCGCGAAGGAAATCAGCGCCGAGAGCCATCGCGCGAAATAGTCCTTGGTCACCTCGAAGAGGGTCAGGAAGATCATCACCGGCGCGATCCCGATCAACAGCGTGATCATGAGCCTGGAGGCGACGACAATGAAGGCCGCCAGCCCTCCGAGGATCGAGAGCAGGAGAACGCCGAGCGTGTCGAGAAGCGCGCCGGCCATCCAGTTCAACTCGGAGCCTGCTGCGTTCAGGTAATCCCCAAGCGCCGCGATGAGCTGATCGAACTCCTCGGCGAAGGTTCCAGACGGACCTGGCATCCCGCCGCCGACCGACGCGACCAGCGATCCGGCGATGCTGTCTATCCCGTTCAGGATCGCGGATGCGAGTGCGTTGAACTGGACCCAGTTGGTCGCGAATATGCCAATCAGGCCGATCTTCACGGCGAGCCAGAAGGCGGTCCGGCCGTCCATGGAACGGTATTGGTAGATCATGTTGAGACAGACGAGGATGACCACGAGCGTCGTCCCGAGGACCAGCATCGTTCCGACCGTGGCGGCCACGGCCCCGAACTGGGTTTCCGCCGCTGAGTCCAGATAGCCTTCGGCCGTTTCCACGAAATACGCGACGACGCTCATGACCCGCTACCAGTTGCCGGCCGCGTCGCAGATCGGCATGGCCTGCTTTCGGAGATCGTTCGCCCGTCGGCGATAGTCTGACGTCGCCTCGACCACGCTCCAATAGTCAGTTGAGGAATAGAGATCAAAATAGACCGCCTCAGTTGCCTCCCAAGGCGGATACCGGGTGGCGCAGGTGCAGCTCTGCGCGTCGACGATGCGTTCCATGCTCTGAAACCGGTAGATTTGCTGGACCAGGAGCCGCTTGTAGGCGTCGCGCGCCTCTGTGTTTCGCATCCACTCCGGCTCGGGCGGCTGATCGGGGCAGACATCGGGTTGATTGTCGAGCGTCGGGACTAGGTCGCGCTCGGCCGATGCGATACTGCCCGAAAAAAGAAGGAATGAGCAGACGAGAATGGTGACGCGTGTCATGTCGCAGTCTCCGTCAGCCGGTCCGCGACCTCACGCTTGAGGAACGCGGTATAGCCGTAATCGCCCGCCTCGGCCGAGATCACCTCCCAGCCTTCGGCGCCCCGTTCGTTCAGGGCGCGCCGCATCTCTTCATAGTCCTTCTGCTTCTTCACCTTGCAGAACAGGATGTCGTACTCAAACTGCTTCATGCATTGTGCCTTTCCTGCAATTCGGTTCCAGGGAGATAGAATTCGGTGATGCCGCGTTCGCCGTCCTCGCGGCCGGCCTGGATAATCACGTCGATCGAGCTCTCGATGTATTGGATCATGTCCTGGTAGGTCATTGGGATCTCGGTCTTGAGCGCTGCGATGGCCAGCCGCTGGACGGCGAGTTGTGGGGTCTCGGCGTGGAGTGTTGTCATCGAGCCGCCATGGCCGGTGTTGATCGCCTCGAGGAAGGTCATGGCCTCTTTGCCGCGCACCTCGCCGAGGATGATGCGGTCGGGCCGCATGCGCAGCGTCGCGGTCAGGAGCACGTCGGCGGACTGGAACTCCGCGTCGCGGTTGGCGATGAGCGTTACGGCATTGGGCTGGGCGGGCAGCAGTTCCGCCGCCTCTTCGATGGTGACGATACGTTCCTCGTCGGGAACGTAGGAGAGGATCTTGCGCGCCGCGACGGTCTTGCCGGTCGAGGTGCCGCCGGAGACGATCATGTTGAGCTTGTTTTCGACGCAGAAGCGGATGGCCGCGTAGATGTCACCGGAGGCGACGACCTCGCGCAGCGCGCGGTTCTTCTCCTGGCGCAGTTCCTCGAGCTTGCGTTCTTCGCCGTAGAGGAAGCTGAGTTCGATCCGGTCGAGCGGCAGGTTGGAGAAGAATCGCAGCGAGATCGACATGCCCGCGAGGACGGCGGGCGGGGTCACGACCTGGGCACGGATCGGTCGGCCCCGATAGGTGATAGAGACCGAGACGATGGGCTTGTCCTTGCTCATCGTCGTATTGGCCGACGACGCGATCTGGTTGCCGAGATCGCGCAGCTCGGTGACGCTCAGGCGCTGGTCCAGCGCGCGCATGAAGTGATCCCCTTGGAACTCACCCCAGCAAGAGCCGTCGGGGTTGATGCATATCTCGATGACGTCGTCGCGACCGGCGTCCGCGAGCTTGTCGAGTGAGGTCTGCAGATAGGAGAGCGTCATCTCAGAAAATCTCCAGATCCCGGTCGACCATGACGGTGACGCGTGCGCCTTGGTCGACGTAGATGACGGGCCCGATGGCGAGATATTCGCCGATCACGGAATCGGTGGCGTCCGCCAGGTCATCGCCCACATCTTCAAGTACGTCTGCGGTGGTCTCATCCTCGACCTGGGCGGCGGCCACACTCGGGGCGGCCGAAATGATGGAAATCAGCGCGGCGGAGCCGAACCGCTCGTCAAAGCGGGTATCAACAAAACCGGTGACACCCGAACGGCCCAACGCGTCTCCCCCGAAGGAGCTGATCTGGACGGTCTGGTTGTTTGGTAGAATGATCCGGTCCCAGGCGATGGTGACGCGCTTCTGGGCTATCTCGATGCCGGAGCGGTAGCGTCCAATAAGGCGCGAGCCGCGCGGGATCAGGAGCCGTGAGCCGTCATAGCTGAAGACGTCTTCGGAGATGATGGCACGGGTCTGTCCGGGGAGCGAGCTGTCGAGTGCGGTCTCCATCACGGCCTGGATCATCGTGCCCTGGATGACCGTGTTCGAGGGATTTGCGATGACTTCGGCTTGTGTGATGGCGCTCGGCAACGCGCCGTTCAGCACGAAGTCTGTCACCTCGCCGAAGGTGCGTTCGGTGAGTTCTGTCTCGCCCGCATTGGCGCCGCCCGTTCCGCCGAAGGCGATAACGGGGGAGGAAATCCGCCGTTCCTGGAAGGCACGCTCCTCCTCGGCCCGGCGTTGCAGCTCGGCCAGCCGCCGCGCCTCTTCCTCACGTCGCATCCGCTCATCTTCGCGGGCGCGCAACTCTTCGTCGGTGGGTCCGAGCGGGGCGGGTGCCGGCTTGTTGGCCTCCAGCCGCGCGAGGTCCAGGTCCATACGCAGCTGTTGCAGCTCCCGATCTCGTGCGGCGAGTTCGGTCTGGAATTGTTCCTGAGCATTCTCGGAGGCGTCCTGTAGGGCTGCGATCCGTGCGGTCAGGGCATCGATCGCCTCCGCTGCCGCGCTGTCCGCCCCGGCGTCGGTGTCCGGCGCGTCGCGCAGTTCCTCGATCTGGGCCTGGAGTGCGGCGATCTGCGCCAGAAGTTCGGCGTTGGGTTCTGGTTCGACGAGAACGATCTCGGGTTCCGGGGCGGGCGGCGGCACGAAGGGTTCGATCTCTCCGAACCCGTCACCCTCGGTTTGGAACTCGTCCGGGGTGGCCGTCGGCAGGGCGACCTCTTGCCCCGGGCCCGAAAACAGCAAAAGGACCAAGCCGCCCGCCAGGATCAGTCCTGCGAGGAGGAGGGCGAGGAGCGGTGTGCGGCGTTTCGGAGCGGGTCCGTGGCGCGGGTTGCCCCGTTCGAGTGCGGCGAGGCGCTGTTCGAGATCCGGGTTGTTGTCACTCATGAGGCGGCCTCCGCGGGCGGCGTCGCCTCGATACAGACCACGTCCTCGCCCAGACGCAGCACCCATTGGTGCCCCACGCCCGAGACACGGATCACACCGTCTTCGACCGCGCCTGTGTTCACCGTGCGCTCGCGCCCGTTCGTGTAACGGAAGATCGCCGGGACGGGTGCGTTCCGTGGGAAGGCGAAATAGGTGAAGGTGCCGTCGTCCCAGACCCGGGTCGGCGTGAACTCCGTCCGTGCGCTGGCCCCGTAATTGGTGTTTGGCGCGGCGCGTGCGATGGCGTCGGCCGAGCGGCGATTGTCTTGCGGGTAGCGGAATTGCACGACATAGAAGGTTGGGCTCGAGACCTCGTTCACGTTGAAATAGTAACTCCGTCTGTTGGTGTAGACGGTCACGTTGGTATGGACGCCGCGGGCGACAGGTTTGATCGCAAAGGCGCGACCACCTGGGACGCCGTCGATCTCAAATCCTTCCGTGTCGCCGGCGATGATTGAGCGGATGCTCTCGCCTGTCCCGAACTCGATGGTCGTGACATGGGTCAGGGAAACGTTCAGCCTGTAGACCTGGCCTTCCTGGTAGGACGCGACCCGCACGCGGTGGTCGTTGGCTCCCCCGCGCGGGATCGCCTCGGCTGACGCGTGGGACGCAAACAGAGAGACCAGCAAAAAGGCCGCGACGAACGCCCGAGCGTGTCCGGCGTGTTTCGCATTGCCAATACCCTGGCGCGTCTCGCGCTTTTGGGACGCTGGCAAGGCGTTCCCTGATTTCTTGTTCCGGAAGCGCACTTACTGGTTCTCCAATCTGTCCGAGCGGATCGCGTATTCGACAACCGTGAAGCCAAACGGGTTGGTCCAGACCTGGTCGATGGAGCGGCTCTCCTCGGGGCGGAACTCGAAGAGGAGCGTCGCGGTGAAGAGCCCCGCCTGAACCCCCTGAATCGAGGTGAGGCGCTTGCGAAGCCGCACCGTGGCCCGGTTGTTGCCGATCAGGTTGATGCTGAGGATCTCGACGTCCAGACGAGCGTTGGGTCCATAGACGGTCGGGGGATAGTCGGCATTGGCCGAGTTCCAGATCTGGCGCAGTGAGGCCCCTGCTGCACGGTCTGAACGGCGCAACACGCTGCGGATGCGCACGTCATTGTCGAGCTGGTTGTAGACCTCGCGGTCGGTCACGTAGCGGAAGACTTCCGCCTCGATAATGGCGCGGTTCTCGGTGACGGTGGTGGCCCCGACGGTGGCTTCGGGGAGGGCGAAGCCGGTGGCGGGGTCGTAAGGTACCACTACAGGGGGCGGATCGACATCGAGGATGGCCACGGCGGCCGCGCTGAGGCAGCCCAGGATGCCAAAGCCAAGGCCGAAGAGTCCCAGGCGCTGCCAGAGCCGTTCCCGTCTCAGCGCGCCGTAGACCAGTTCCTCCTCGATGATGGCGGTTTCTTCGTCCAACAATCAGCCCTCAATCCGCGCTCAGTTCCGGGAGCGTGAACTCCATGAAGCGTTGTTCTTCGGCGATGGTGGCGGCATCGATCACGCCGCCGGTGCCATCTCCTACGGTCTGGATCGCTTCGAGCTGCCACATGGCGACGAGCGCAATGGCAAGCTCGGCCGTCACTCGCGTGTTGAGATCGACGCTCTCTTTGAGCTCATCCATGTCGTCGATGAGCCCGACGAGCCGGTCGACACGTTCCAGCGATTGCCCGGCATCCTCGTAGCTGTTCTGGGCCGCGGCCGAGACCAGCGCGCCGGTCGTGGCTTGCGTTGCCACGCGCTCGGCACCGGGATTGCCACTGCGGGCCATTTCCGAGAGCGTGTCCTCGTCGAAACCGAGATCGGCCAGCACTCTATCCATCTGGGTTTCGATTTCACTGGCGCCGGAACCGGTGAGCCCGGAAAAATCCCCTGTCTTGATCGCTTGAATCGTGGCGATGATGTCGCCGAACTCCTGGTCCAGCAGACCGTTCAGTTCGTCTTCCATCTGTGTCCGGATGATCTCGGGCAGTTCAGCGAGACGGGTCAGCGCCTCATATGTTCGTTGTAGCTCGGCGAGCTGCTCCGTGAGCGTTGCAAGCTGTTCGCGGAGCTGCACGAGTTGCTCGTTTTGCAGGATCTCGTCCTCGATCATCTGCCGGAGTTGCTGGATGTTTTGGGCGATGTTCTGGGTGTCCACGACCGGCACGCCCTGGGCCAGGACGGGGGCACTGGTCACGAAAGGTGAGCAAAGCGCCAAGACGCTGGCCAGGGTCAACGTGCGAAGTGGTGCTGAAATGAACATTCTGCGGGGCATCAATCCAGATCCTCCAATGTGAACTCCATGAATTCGTTTTCGGCAATGCGGGCCGCGGCCTGGGCCAATTGGGCGGCACTGAGCGGTTGGGTCCGTGCGGCTTTCAGGCGAATGCGCGCGGCCATCAGCCGGACCAGTTCGGCGCGGGCATAGGTGTTGAGTGCCATGCTCTCCTGGAGGTCCTCGGTGCCGCCGATCCGGGTGACGATGTCCTGGATGCGCAAGGCGGCTTGCCGGATGGCGGTGGGGGAATTGCTGCCGTAGAAGGCGGCCCCGAACCCGCTGAGCGAGAGATGGGCGTTGGCGAGAAGCGCGGGGTCGATCGTGCCGAGCGCCTCGATGCCACCGATCCGGGCAAGGTAAAGATTGTAGCGTTCGGGGATGACCGTGACGTAGTGCTGGGTCTCCTTGAAGGGCGGTACGCCGCCATATTCGAACACACGGCCAGGCCCGGCGTTATAGGCCGCTAGCGCGTTGACGACGTTGCCGTCGAAGGTGTTGAGCTGGGCCGCGAGGTAGCGCGCGCCACCCTCGACCTGCAAGTAGGGGCTGTCATAATATTCCGGGTTGATTCCGAGATCGCTCGCGGTGCCCGGCATGATCTGGGTGAGGCCGAAGGCGCCCACGGGCGAGCGTGCGCCGATGGAGAAGCGGCTCTCCTGCCAGATGAGCGCCTGCAGGAGGGCGCGCCATTGCACGACGGAAAGACCGGCCCGCCCGACCCCGGGCCGCCCGTGGGTTTCTTGGGCGACCCGGATGATCAGCTGCTCGATGTTTTCTGCCGCATCCCCGAACATACCCGCGCCGCCCGGATTGGGATCGACATCGCCGGAGCCATAGACCGCCGCCGCGGACCGGTCCGAAGCGCCGCTGCCGCTTTCCAGATCGGCGACCATGCCCGGAAGACCCTGGCCTCCGAAGCTCGTCTGAGCGTCGAGGATGGCGCGCAGCGTGGCGAGCTGTTCCCGTTCGATCTCGGTCAGCAACTCTTCGACGGTGAGTTTCTCACGCTGGACGGCGAGGTCGGCGTCCCGGTCGCCCGTCTCGACGATATCGCGGGCCGTCAGCCCGGAATCGTTGGTGGGAACGCCCTGGGCGAGCGCGGCCGCCGGTAGGAGAGCCGCCAGGAGGATATGTGCGACCCTAGACCTCAACGCCGTCTTCCGGGTTTCCGATGGGTGTGAAGATGCAATCCGGCTCGACCTGATCTAGCGAGGCGCGGAAGGCGAAGCAGTTGGCCTGGGGCTCGCGATATTCGGCGCAGGAAGAGAGAACGCCGAGTGCGGCGAGGAGGATGAGGGGTCGGATCATGAGAGCCTCCAGAAATCAGGTCTGTCGCGGTAGTCGGGGCCGGTGAGGGCCTCGCCCTTCTCCATGCCGCCGAGGATGGTGAGGAGGGGGCCGAGGGCGGAGAAGTCGGCATCGACCACCACGGAGCCGCTGTCGTCGCGGATGAGGGCGAGACGGCTGTCGCTGCCGGTGTTCAGGAGCACGTCGAGCTCTTTCTCGAAGAGGTTCAGCATCGCGTAGTCCGAGGCATGGGCCCGGATGTTGGGGAGCAGGATCTGCGTCGGCACCGCCTCGACGATGGTCTTGCCGGTCCGCGTGCGTTCGAGCTGGCTCGCATATTGCGTCATCATCACCGCGACGGTGTTCTGTTTTCGGGCGGTCACCAGCCAGTTCGAGAGCCGTTCGGCAAAGTATGGGTTGTCGAGCGCCTTCCATGCCTCGTCGATCACGATGATGGTGGGGCGACGGTCCTCGATCTCTCGCTCGATCCGGCGGAAGAGATAGGAGAGTACCGCCATGCGTTCCTTTTCGCTCTCGCTGTCAAGAATACCGGTCAGGTCAAACCCCACGACATCGCCATCAAGGGAGAAGGTGTCCTCGAGGCTCTGGCCGAAGATCCAGCCGTAGCGGCCATCCTCCGTCCATTCGAGGAGCCGTTGGTGCAGGTCGCCATTGTCGTCGGTCGAGACAAAGAGCGAGGCGAAGTCCTTCCAGTTCCGCAAGGCCGGGTTGGTGGCTGTGGCGTTCTGGCGGACCACCTCCTGGATGCGGTTGGTCTGGGCCGGGGTCAGGGGCTTGTCAGAGCGATAGAGGAGCGAGGCGAGCCAATCCGAGAGCCAGGCGGTGCCGCGCTCATCGATTTCGGTCCAGAGCGGGTTGAGACCGGTCGTCTGTCCCGCCTTGATCGAGGCGTAGCGCCCACCATTGGCGCGGACGGCCATCTCCATCCCGAGCCGGTAGTCAAAAACGAAGATGCGGGCGCCGACGCGCCGGGCCTGAGTCATCAGAAAGGCCGAGAGGACCGATTTACCAGAACCGGGACGGCCCAGGATCAGGGTATGCCCGCTGGTCGGTTCTTTCTCTGGCGAGCCCTGTTCGTGATAAGAGAAACGATATGCGCTCTGTTCCGGCGTCGGGAAGAGCGTGATCTCCTGGCCCCAGGGCAGCTGGTGTTTCTCCTTGCCGAGCTGGGTGCGATGAAGTGCTGCGAAATCCGCGAAGTTGCGGTTGGTAACGGCGCTGGCGCGCACCCGCTTCGGCTGGTTGCCCGGATGCTGGCTGAAGTAATGCGATTTCGCGGCCATCCGCTCGCCGATCATCTTCACGCCTTCGGCGGCCGCGGCGTTCACGATCTCGGCCCCGAGGGTTTGCAACTCGTCGAGGCTGTCGCAGAAGACGGTCACCACCATGTGGTGCTCACCGAAGCTCTGGCGTTTGGCCTCAAGATCATCATGCGCGATGTCGAGTGCCTCTAGGAGCGACAGAGCGGCGTCTTGCGAGGCTTGCATCTGGCGCTTCTGGCGTTTGATCCGGCCCGCCATCAGGTTCGAATTGATCGGTGTGAAGGAATGGGTGACGATCATGTCGACCGGCAGGTTCAGCATGTCGAACATGGTGCAGGTGGTACCTTCGGCATATTCGCCGATGGTGAAGCTCTTACCGAAGCGATGGCCGACCACGCCGTCAGAGAGCTCGAAATGATCTTCCAGAAACGTCACGCGAGTATTGGCAACGTTGTAGGCCAGAAACCCGTAGCGGTTTGCGGGATAGAGCGGCAGTTCGCGGCCGGTGTTGAGCGCACCGAGGAACCCGACCAACTCGCCAGAGGTCGCCGTGAGGATGCGGGGCTTGAGTTCCGCCAGGCCGGAGGTGAAGACCCCGACCGCCTCCTTGAGGCGTCTGAGCCGTTTCGCGGTCTCTTCCTTGAATCGCTCCGGTGCGGAACGGTTCACGAAGCCGAGGAAGCTTCTGGGCGGTGGGCGCTGGATGATTGTGAGTGTGAGGGTCTTGTCCCGGAGACCTGCCGAGGCCAGCTTTGCGCGCCAGGCATCATCCACCGCCGCCGCGAAGCCGTCCCCCTTGACCGGGAGCAGGTCCGGGGTGATCGACTTCGAGACCTTGTGCACGTAGTAGCTGAACTCGGGTCCCAGCTGCGCGATGATCCGGGCGAAGAGCGCCGTCACCTTGTCGAGATAGGCATCGTCCGTCGTGTAGCTGTTGACCCCGCTCAGCCGAACGCATTGTAAGAGTTCGTTGACCCGGGTCCGGACCGTATGGTCGTCGACCAGGCTGACATAGGGCAGCATATGCGCGAGGCGTTTCTCGCGGGCATACCAGTCTGGCATGAGGGTGCGTTCATCGACGGTCTCGTCCAGGGCTTCACTATGGCGCATAGCTGTCGCCCCCGTGGATGGACCGGTTCCGCGTCGGCGGCGTCTCCTGCAACGCCGTCATCATCACGTCGATGAAACGCGGATCCCAGTCAGCCGCTTTCCAGAGAACCGGATAGAGCACCGCCGCGATGCCCAGGACAACCAGGTGCTGCACCCAGACGAACAGCAGCACAGAGCCGAAGAGCCAGACCATGGCATACATGATCGGCAGGCCGAGGAGCTTCGGCGGGCGTACGAGGCCCAGAAAGAGCGGCGATCGTTCGGCCACGTTCGCCTCCTCTCACGACCCGAAGACGGCGGCAACGATGGTCGGCGCGGCCGCAACACCCGCGATGCCCACCAGCACCCAGAGGGCTTGGCGCAGATCGATGATGTTGAAGAACCAGCTGAGGAACACGCCGAGGACCGCGAGGGTGGCGATGACGACTCCAAGCGGTCCGGTCAGCGCGTCCACGATGCCCTGAAGCAAGCTCTGAATCGGTGAGAGGTCGATGCTCTGGGCCAGGGCCGGTTCTGCCGCAACGATGAGGAGAGCGGCAAGGGTGATCAGGGATTTCGTCAATGGCTTCATGGGGACGCTCCTTCCAGCCGGTTGAAGACGGCCAGCACCCGCTGGACGTGGTTTTGGGTTTCTCGGTAAGGGGGAATGCCGGAATGCTCGCGCACGGCGTCGGGCCCAGCATTGTAGGCGGCCAGCGCAAGACGAGCATCGCCGAACTCCGTCAACATCAGGGCGAGGTAGCGCGCGGAGCCATCGAGGTTCTGCCGCCAGTTGTTGGGATCAACGCCAAGCGCACGGGCGGTGTCAGGCATCAACTGCCCGAGACCGACCGCCCCGACATGGGAGACGGCGTTCGGATTGTACGCACTCTCGATCTCTATATTGGCGCGATAGAGGTGGAGCCAGTCCGTGACTGTGATATCGGCTGCACGGAGCCCAGGGTGGCTCGCGTAGCGCAGTCCGGTCTCCTCGATCGCGGCGAGGATATCCGGGCGTGGTGTGAGCGCGCGAGGGGCCAAGGCCGCGATGCGCACCCCTTCACGTCCCTCGGAGCGGCTTTCTTCGCCCAAGATGCGCAACCCGTCTGAGGTCGAGCCAACGCCGACCCCGTCATTGTAGTTGCGCGCGAACCGTTCCTGGGGGCGTGACGGCGAAAGAGAGCCGTCCCCCGCCATCACCAGGACCATGTCTGCCGATGCCGGGAAGCCCAGGGAGGAAAAGAAAAGGAGGCTAAGCCCGGCTGGCAGCCATCTCTTCGCTGGAGAGCTTGTGAACCGTCCGCTTGCCCTCTTCCAAGGGCACGTCGGCGTGTGAGAAACCGATTCCTTGCAGGAAGGAGATGACCCCGGTGACGGTCTTGATTTCGCGGATCTTGATGTCGTTGCGCGAGGTCCGGGTCCTGGCCGTAACCAGAAGTTTCTCGATTCCGTCGTCGCTGACGGCGCGCATGATCCAGACCCCATGCCAGTTGGGGCCTTTCTTGAAGGCGTCTTCCTTGCAGACAACTTCGACGCGATAGCCGCTGGCGACCAGATCGCGGAATCTGGGTTCGGTGACCACATTCGGGGCTTCTTTTTCTAGGTCCATCACCCGGATCACGTTCTCCAACAGGGCGAATGACCGGGCTTCAGGTGTTGAAACCAAGTCATACGATGATATATTATTGACGCACAAGATAAACTTTTGATGCGACAAGCGGATTCTTGCTCAATTAACGAATAGACGGTTCCCATGCATTTGATCAAGGAAATAGGGGGCTTGGACGCCCTCAGGTTGTGCACATCGACCGTGGCACAAGCTATACTTCTGGTCACGTGCCTGGTGGGTGAAGCCTCCGCCGCGTCCTGTTTGCCGCCGCCCAGGCCGTTCGTGCCAAGCGATTCCGAAGCCGCGCAAGCCTATGCCGATCTCATCCGCAGCGACTTTGAGCTCTACATCCGGGACATCCAAAGCTACTTTCGGTGCTTGGAGGAGGAGCGTGCCCGGGCGTTCGAAGAGGCGCGCGAGGTGAGCCAGGACTACGGACGCTTCCTGGAATTGATGGACGAGTGAATTGGCCGCGACCTTTTCGAAGGGCCGCCGTCTTGTGACATTCCGCCGTATCGGCGGCGTGCAATTCGGAGTCTCTATCATCATGTAAACGCTCATTATCCACTTTTTAGATAATCTATAAAGTAGATTAGCCCTGTCACAAGAGGTTTGTGACACGTGGCGAAAACGATCAGGAGTTCGGGACATGAAGCACTTCGCGACGCTTTGATTGCGGCGCGGAAGGTGGCTGGTTTAACGCAGGCGGAGCTCGCTTTGCGTCTGAGATGTCACCAGTCTTTTGTCGCCCGTCTGGAGAGCGGCGAGCGTAGGGTCGACGTGGTTGAGTTGATCGTACTCGCGCGTGCTCTGCAGATCGATCCGGTTACGCTATTGGCGGCAGCCGAGGCGGCGACGGATCTCGATCACCGGATTTAGGACGAGGCGATGGGATCGTCGCCTCTTATGGAGTGATGAGCTCAAGCCCCGGTGGGACCGAGGGGCAATGATAACAACGAATTGTTACGGGGCGCTGCGACGCACGGCCTCTGGTACAGGTTTGGTGCAGGGAAAACGTCTTAGTAGTTCACCTGCTCGAACCCGTAATTGCCCTCGTAGTCTCGCCAGTCGACGAAGACCGAGCGGTGATAGATTGAGGGACAATGATCGCCCCAACGTTCCAAGCCGACATGGGCCTCGGGCAACGCCGCGACGGAAGAACGAGACCACGAAAAATCGCCCTGGGTTCCATAGGTTCCGAGACGGATGTGTTCGTACCGGCTGCAATCACTGTCACGGGACTCGACTTGCTGCGCGTAGCGCACATCATAGACACGGATAGAGCGGACGAAATTGAATTCCGGCCCACTGATGTCGATATCGGCGCGGTTCTGGATCAAATGTAATGCGAACCCGTCAGGTTGGGGTAGGGGGTCGACACCTTTCGACCGCAGGACGGCTGGCAAGAGGGCGCCAGCGTTCTCGGGATCAGATTCTGCGAGGCTCTGGGGCAGGTGAGAAGCGTTGGAGAAGAGGATGTCAAAGACACGCGGAGTGCGACCGGGATCGTCTACAGGTTCGAAGGAGGCCCCCATGGGGCAACGCCAGATCTGCAGCGGGGGCTCGACAGGCCAGGGCGTGATCCGACGGATGAACTCTGCACGCGCCCGCGAGCAAGGTTCTGACGCCGGCCAGCCGCCGGAGAGGCAGAGCAGAATGGCGCAATCGATCGGGTAGGTCTGTGCCGAAGCCTTGGTCGAGGCGCCGAAGAGGGAAGCCGTGCTCACAATCGTTGCGAAGGCAAAATGACGAAGAAAACTGCGCATGACGAGGAACTCAGTCGGCTGACGGTCGAATCTGCACCCTGCAATAATATACTATTGTTTGGGGGTCAATTTGTCTGTCGCTATTATTCCGCCGATCGCACATGGAGCGACTATTATGAGATCGTTCACCCGCGCGACAGCTTTTCCAGGAAGCGTGTTACCTCATCCGAAGTAACGGCCTGTGCAGCTGCAAGCATGTCCGGGCGCAGAGGTGGATCGATGTGGTCTGCGGTGCGGGCGGCGCCGATCCAGAGGATCGACAGCTCGGACGTGTTCCACCGATAAACCCAGCCAACCGTCCGGTTGATGCGACTACAGATCAGTCGAGCGACCGGAGCCGCTTCTTCCTTGTTAACACTCACTGGTTCTTGTGTACCTTCATTTTTTCTTAAGGATTGATTGGCTGCAAGAGCGTCTCGCTACGCACCGGCCGTATCCGATCCTAGCCCGGTGAAAGAGGCGGCATCGGCAAAGCCGATGCCGCCAGAGGTTCGCCCACAGGGAGGAGGTAGAGGGCGAAATTCAAATGATTTCAATGTTTTGTTGCTAGTCGCATAACGCGTCTTATGTTAATTTCCAGACTCCGCCATCTTGTACCACCCGCGACTCAGACAACAGCTTCTCCAGATGCGCCGCAACGTTTCGTTCTGCGGCCATTGCGATATGTGGGTCGGTTTTCTGGTAGACGGAAGCGGCGATATTCTGGACCGAACCCGGGGTGTTTGAGAGGTGGGCGAGGATCTCCGCCTCGCGACGCATGCGGTTGGAAAGCAACCGTTTGACGTAAGGTTGCGGATCCCGGAGTATAGGTCCGTGCCCCGGACAGTAGATCCTATCGTCGCGCTCAATCAGCCGCTGTAGCTGCGCGCAGTAGTCGTGCATGTTTCCGTCAGGGGGGCTGACGATCGAACTGTTCCAGCTCATAACGTGGTCGCCCGTGAAGAGCACTCCGTCAGGTCTCGCGAAACAAAGGTGGTCGCTCGCGTGACCAGGTGTGTGCAGGACGGTAAGACCGGCAATGACCTGTCCGTCCTCCAGAAACCGGTCAGGTCGAAATGCATCGTCAGGGAATGCCCGTGAGGCATAAACAGGTGCGTCTGTCCGTGCTCGCAGGGCTGGGACGACTCCAAAATGATCAGAATGGTGGTGTGTGAGCAGAATCCCGGATGGTTTGGCCCCCAAATTTTCGATGATTGCCTCGAAATGTGTACTGTCTTCTGCTGGGCCGGGGTCGATTATGAACCGACCATCAGGCGTATCAATGATGTAGCTATTTGTCCCGTGGTAGGTCATCTTTCCGGGATTGTTCGCGACGATCCTCAGAATTCCAGGGGCCAATTCGACTCCCTTCGCGCGGCAAGGCTCCGGCTCTGAGAAAAACATGCTGCTTCTTTTCATTGTGTGCGACCAGTTATTGATTGCGAACAATCCGGTTCGCACAGTTTTGTGCGTTGCTCTCGCATGGCGCCGGAAACCTCAGGCTGGCGTCCGGTGCCTACCAAATCTGGCATCGGACCATTTCAACTTATATCGGACTAAGACCGTATGAGACTAAAACAGTCTGATACGGTCTTGGGCTGGCAGTCACACAGCGCGGCGATTATGGTAAGCAGAATACAGAACTACAGCAATTGTCGCCTTCGTCAGATCCCCGATCAGGAATGGGTAAAGCCCGGCGTTCAGCAATTCCTCGCCATAACCGACAAAGCCACCCAACCAGAACAGCCCTGCGCAATACATGAGTATCGAGCCCGAAAAGACCGCGACAGATGCTCTGAATGAAGGCCAAAGTCCTTGCAGTGCTTGAACAACCCAACCGGCAGCCGCCGCTGCAAGTGCGAAGCCTACCAGGTATCCGCCTGTGGGACCCGCGATATATGCCAGTCCTGCCGGAGCCGGAGGCGTGCCTGCGAAGACCGGCAGGCCAAGCAGACCTTCAAAAAGGTATGTCACAACAACAAGACTACTACGCACCGGCCCCAGGAAAAGACCCAGACCCAAGACAACCAAGGTCTGTGTAGACATAGGTACGGGGTAGAACGGCACCACGATTTTGGCGGATATTGTCAGAAGAATTGTGCCGACGAGTATTATCGAGATCTCTCGGGTCAGTCTTGCGACTGATCGGCTTTGAGTGGTTTCCAGATTCATCTTTTTCGTCCTTGTTTCTGTAGATTGTTACTTTTTTGGATAGTAAGCTCACATGCGCTTGGCGACTTCTTCCAACATGACTTCGCTCGCCCCGCCGCCGATGGCCTGCACACGGGCATCGCGTGACATGCGTTCCACCGGTGTTTCGCGCATATAGCCCATACCGCCATGAAACTGGACGCAGTCATAGAGCACGCTGTTCACCAGTTCGCCGCAATAGGCTTTGACCATCGAGACCTCTTTCACGCAGTCACGGCCCGCGGCATCCAAACCGGCGGCGTGATAGACCAGCTGACGCCCTGCCACGATCCGCGTCTGACAGTCGGCCAGTCGCTGGCGCACGGCCTGCTTGTCCCAAAGAGCGCCGCCAAAGGCCTTGCGCTGCTTGACGTAATCCACAGTTATGTCCAGCGCGGTTTGCGCCTCGGCACAGGCCATCGCACCCAGCACGATGCGTTCGTTCTGGAAGTTCTTCATTACCGAATAGAAGCCGTGGTTGACCTCGCCCAAAACGTTTTCGGTCGGGATGCGGACTTCTTCGAAGATCAGTTCGGCAGTGTCCGAGCACAGCCAGCCGGTCTTATTCAACGCCCGGCCCACCGAAAAGCCCGGCGTGCCCTTTTCGACCGCGAACATGGTGATCCCGCGCGACCCCTTGGCATCGGGATCGGTCTTGGCACCGACAAAGTAGAGATCGCCATGCACGCCGTTGGTGATGAACATCTTGGTGCCGTTCAGCACCCAGTCCGACCCGTCCCGCACCGCGCGGGTGCGCATGCCGGCCACGTCCGAGCCCGCGCCCGGTTCAGTCACAGCAACGGCGGTGATCATTTCGCCCGAGACGATCGACGGCATCCAGCGCGCCTTCTGTTCGGGCGTGCCGGCGTTTTCCAGATGCGGCGAGGCCATGTCGGTGTGGACCAGAACCGTGGCCGAGAACCCGCCGAAAGTGGATCGCCCGACCTCTTCGGCCAAAACCACGCTGGACATCACGTCCAGCCCCGCGCCGCCATACTGTTCGTCATAGCGCATCCCCAGCACGCCGAGATCACCCATCCGGCGCAGCACGTCGCGGGGTACCTTGCCCTCCTCCTCCCAAGGCTCGGCCTTGGCGATCACCTCGGCTTCAATGAACCGGCGCAACTGGTTGCGGATCAACTCGAGGTCTTCGTTGAACGGGCCGGTGACCTGAGTAATGCTGTCTTGTCTGGTCATGTGTTTTCCTCTGGATCGAGTTTGATAAGTGGGGCGTGCCCGGCGACCGTATCGCCGGGTGCACAATAGATTTCAGTCACCACGCCCGCGACCGGCGCGGGCAGGCTTTGCAACAGCTTCATGGCCTCAAGCACCACCAGGGTGTCACCGGCTTTGACGCGGTCGCCTAGTGCGACGCGCACCTCGGCCACGGCGCCGGGCATGGGTGCGGACAACAGGTCAGCGACGCCAGACCCGCCGGTGGCACGTTGCAGATGCTGGTCTTCCAGCGTACGCAGGTCTGTCGCGGTCATTCCAGCAGGGGTTTGCAGGTGCACTCGCCAGTGACTCGGCGCGCGCACGACGTAAGCGATGCGCGAAAACGGAACCCCATCGATGCGTCCGCTCAGTCGGCATCCTGTTAAAGCGGCACTCTCGACCGTGATGGTCTGGCCGTCCGGCTGAATGGCAGTCAACCCCGACCCGGAGCCGTTCATGCGGATCGGTTCGTCTTTGGTTGTGTCCCAATAGAAGGCCGCGCCGGACTGTCTCGCAGGGGCTGTGAGTCGCCATGACCCCAGGCTTTCCCAGGGCGACGCGCCCGCCGGCACGAGACGCAGATGCAGCGCCATCGCGGCAAAGGCCATGTCCCGGGGATCAGCGGACGGTTCAGTCCAGCCGCCTGGAAACATCTCGGGCAGGCCCGAGGTATGGTGACGGAACGCCTCAAAATCCGGGTGTGTCAGCAACGCGCGCTGATAGGCCAGGTTCAGACCGACGCCACCGACGGCAAAGGCATCCATTGCGACGACCGCCTGACGGATCGCACCGGCCCGGTCCGGCGCGTGGACGATCAGCTTGGCAATCATCGAATCGTAATGGTGGCTGACGACCGAGCCTGCCTCGACCCCGGTATCGAGCCGCACGCCGGCGGGCGGAGCCCAAAGGCTGATCTCGCCCGTTTCGGGGCGGAAATTCTCGGCCGGGTTTTCGGCGGCGATGCGGATTTCAATCGCGTGCCCGTCGAATTTCACATCCGATTGCGCCAGTGTCAGCGGCTCGCCCCGCGCGATGCGCAACTGCCATTCAACAAGGTCGATGCCGGTGATTGCCTCAGTCACGGGGTGTTCGACCTGCAAGCGGGTGTTCATTTCCAGAAAGTAGTATTCACCGCGCCCGGGGTCATAGAGGTATTCCACCGTCCCGGCGGAGCGATAGCCGATCGCCAGCGCCAACCGCACCGCTGCAGCACGCATGCGGTCGCGCACAGCCTCGGGAAGATCGGCGGCGGGGGCTTCTTCGATCAGCTTTTGGTGGTTGCGTTGCAGCGAACAATCGCGGTCGCCCAGATGCAGCACGGTGCCGTGAGTGTCGCCCAGAACCTGCACTTCGACGTGGCGGGCACGGGGCGCATAGCGTTCGAGGAACACCGCCGGATCGCCGAAGGCGCTCTGCGCTTCGGCCCGGGCAGATGCAATCGCTTCGGGTGCGTCGCCCAGATCGGAGACAAGCCGCATCCCGCGTCCGCCGCCGCCGGCGCTGGCCTTGACCAGAAAGGGGGTGCCAAGCGCCTCGGCCTCTTGCAGCAGGCGCGCGTCGGACTGATCCTCGCCGCGATAGCCGGGCAGGACGGGCACGCCTGCGGCTTCGGCGGCAGCCTTGGCCTCGATCTTGGAGCCCATCCGCGCGATAGCGTCGGGTTCCGGCCCGATGAACACAAGGCCCGCCGCCTCGACCGCCGCCGCGAAACCGGCATTCTCAGACAGAAAACCATAGCCCGGGTGTACCGCATCCGCGCCCGTCGCCCGCGCGGCCTCAAGGATGGCCGCGACGTTCAAATAGCTGTCCGACGGGGCGGCCCCGCCGATGCAGACGGCATGATCGGCCTCGGCCACGAAGGGCGCGTCGCGGTCCGCGTCCGAAAACACCGCTACGCTTTCCAGCCCCAGTTTGCGGCACCCGCGCTGGATGCGCCGGGCAATCTCGCCCCGGTTGGCGATCAGAACGCGGGTGAAGCTCATTTCACCCGCCATGACGGAACGCCCTTGTTGATGAAACTGTTGATGCCTTCGATACCTTCCTCCGTCTCCCACGCATCGGCCAGCCGGTCGGCGGTGTAGATCATGTTGGTCTCCAGATCGTGGGACGCGACATAGGCGATCAGCGCCTTGGTATCGGCCACCGCACCCGGCGCGGCCTGAAGGTGATCATGCACCACCCGGTTCACCGTGGCGTCCAGGTCGCCCGGCGCGACAACCTCGGTCAACAGACCGATCCGCTCGGCGCGGGCGGTGTCGAACAACGCCCCCGACAGCATGGTCTCACGCGAATGCACCTTGCCGATGCGGGCCACCACGTAAGGCGATATATTCGCGGGCAGAAGGCCCAGTTTGACCTCGGTCAGACCGAAGCGCGCGCCTTCGGCGCCGATGGTGTAGTCGCAGACGGAGATCATGCCGACACCGCCACCGTAAGCCGGGCCGTTGATCCTCCCGATCAAGGGTTTGGGCAGCGTGTCAAGACGGCGCAACAGCCGCGCCAGCGTGGCGCTTTGTGCGACCCTTTCACTACGGGTTTTCTCGACATTAGAGGCGAACCAGTTGAAATCGCCGCCCGCGCAGAAGCTCTTGCCCGCGCCGGTCAGGACCACAATACGCACATCGTCATCTGCAGCCAGCTTTTCGGCGGCATCGTATAGCTCTGCGATCAATTCGCCATTCAGCGCATTGTGTTTGTCGGGGCGGTTGAGCGTCAGCGTGGCGACGCCGCGCGCATCGGTTTCGACAAGGATCGTGTTGTAGGTATTGGTCAACTTGAAGCCTCACATTCTGAATACAGGCGTATGGCGACCGGCTTCGGGCACCGATGTCACGATGGCCAGGCACAGGCCAAGGATATCGCGGGTTTGCGCGGGTTCGATCAGCCCGTCATCCCAAAGCCGCGAGGTGGCATAATAGGGATCGGACTGTTCACCGTACTGGGCCCGAACCTGCTCCTCGATCAGCTTCATGTCGGCCTCCATCTTGCCCGGGTCGCCCCCTTTCTGGCGGCGCAGTTCCAGCATCACATTTGTGGCGATGTCGGCAGACATGGTGGCCAGTTCCGCAGTGGGCCAGGCAAAGAGAAAATTCGGGGCGAAGCCACGTCCGCACATGCCGTAGTTGCCCGCCCCGTAAGAGCCACCCAGCAGCACCGACAGGCGCGGCACCTTGGCCACCGACATGGCATAGACCAGCTTGGCGCTGTCCTTGGCTATGCCGCCGCGTTCAGCGTCGGTGCCAACCATGAAGCCCGAGATGTTGTGCAGGAACAAAAGCGGGATGTTGCGTTGATCGCACATCGACACGAATTGCGCGCCCTTCAGCGAACTTGCGGACAAAAGCGCACCGTTGTTGGCCAGAATGCCAACCCGGTATCCATGGATGCACGCTGTGCCACAGACCAGCGTCTCACCCCATCCGGGCTTGAATTCGCGGAATTCGCCGGCGTCGATCATGCGCAGCAGAACCTCGCGCATGTCATAGGGCTGTTTGCGATCGGCGCTGATGACGCCAAGCAGTTCCTGGGGATCATGCGCGGGCGGCTGTGGTACCTTGTCGGGCTGCATCGCGCGCGACTGGCCCAGCTCGGCCACGATGTCGCGCATGAGTGCCAATGCGTGGTACTCGTCCTCGGCCAGATGGTCGGACACCCCCGAAACACGCGAATGCATCTCGGCCCCGCCCAGCGTTTCGCCATCGACCTCTTCGTTGATCGCCACCTTGACGATCGACGGCCCGCCCAGATGGATGCGCGCGTTGCCGCGCACCATGATGACCTCGTCCGACAGGGCCGGGATATAGGCCCCACCGGCCGTGCAGCCTCCAAAGACCGCCGAGATCTGCGGCAGACCGCTCGCCGACATGTTGGTCTGGCGATAAAAGGAATTGCCGAAATGCCGGGCATCGGGGAAGACCCTGTCCTGCTCTGGCAGATAGGCACCGCCGCAATCCACCAGATAGAGGCAGGGCAGCCGGTTCTCGGCTGCGATTTCCTGGGCGCGGATGTGTTTCTGCACGGTTTCGTGATAGAAGGAACCACCCTTCACTGTCGCATCGTTGGCGATCACAACGCAGGGCAGCCCGTGGACGATCCCGATACCGGTCACGATCCCCGCACCGGGCACCTCGCCTCCATATTGACCGTAGGCGGCAAGCGACGACAACTCAAGAAATGCAGTGCCCGGATCCACCAGCAGGTCGATCCGTTCGCGGACCAGCAGCTTGCCGCGCTTGCGATGCCGCGCGACCATGTCGGGGCGGCCGCCAGCCGTTGCTTCGGCGATCCGCGCACGCAGCGTTTCGACGCGCTCGCTTTGTGCGGCGTGGTTGCGGGTGTAGGTCTCTGATGCGGTCAGCACCGCTGTTTCAAGACGTGCCATGTAGTCAGGTATCCTGTCTTTGGAGTATCCCGTTGAGGAACACATCGGCATAGGTGCGTGACAACGCATCGGCGCTACCGCGGTCCGGGTCGAACCAATCGAGCGTGGCGTTCAATGTACCGATCAGCATCAGGCGCAGGCGACGGATATCGACGTCTTGCTTCAGCGTGCCATCTTTCTTAAGCTGGGACAGAAGACTGTCCCACTCTGCCTCATAGGCCCTTCGCGTGGGCAAGTTGGCATCCCGGACGGATTGCGGCACCTGCCCGAAAATACGCACATTCGCCGATGTATAATCGCTCACATCAAGAAGCGCGCGCAGATGCGCCCGGATCGCGGCGCGCAGTACCGTTTCGCCGTCGGTATCGGCCCGCAGGTCGGTGATGGCGTCTCTCATGCTCGCGTGAACGACTCGAATCCCTGCATCAAGAACGGCCGCGACGATCTCGTCCTTGGAACCGAAATGATAGTATATGCTACCCGCCTTGATCCCGGCGGCCTCGGCAATTTTTCGGAGCGAAACGGACCCGTAGCCTTGTTCGCGGAAAAGCCGCGCGGCAATGTCCAGCACCCCGTCCCGTCCAACCGCGCTGCGCGATGTCTCGTTGGCTTTGATTGCCGTGTTCTGTGCCATAGACCTTCGTATCGCTCCAACGCCTAACTAACGCCTGTTAGGTTAACAACGCAAGTGAGTCAATCGTCGTGATCGTGCCAGACTAGAGTTTGCGGAAAATTCCGCATTGGCGACCGCCAAGAGGCCGTCCAGACATTAATGTGCTTGCCCGGACCCCGTCATCGGGTCCGGGCAAATGCCTTAGATCACGAAACCGCCACCGCAGATGACGTGCTGGCCTGAAATGAAGTTCGATTCCGGCGCACAGAACAGATAGACGGCACCGGCAGCTTCTTCCGGAGTGCCGACCCGGCCCAGCGGGATCATGCGCTCCATCTGGGACAGGAGATCGGGGTTCACGCCGACCTTGATCTCTTTTTCTTCGACCTTGATCGTGCTGTCGCCATCCGCGCTGCCTTCGGTCAGGCGGGTGCGGATCGGGCCGAAGGCGACGGCGTTGACGTTGACCTTGTAGCGGCCCCATTCCTTGGCCATCGTCCGGGTGACCCCTAGGATACCGGCCTTGGCGGCGGAATAGTTGATCTGGCCAGCATTGCCGCCGGTCCCTGCGATGGACGAGATGTTGACTACCTTGCGGAACACCTCTTGCCCGGCGGCGGCCTCTTCCTTGGCCTTGGCGCTGATCACCGGCTGGGCAGCGCGCAGGATCTTGAAAGGTGCCGTCAGGTGGACGTCGATGATCGCCTGCCACTGTTCGTCGGACATCTTCTGAACGACGCTATCCCAAGTGTAGCCTGCGTTGTTCACGATGATGTCTAACCCGCCAAAGCTGTCCACGCCGGTCTTGATGAACCGTTCGGCAAAACCGTCTTCGGTAACGCTGCCGGCACAGACCACGGCCTCAGCACCCATTGCGCGCACCGCCTCGGCGGTTTCATTGGCCGGATCGGCGTCCAGATCGTTGATCACCAGCCGGGCCCCTTCCGAGGCCAGTTTGAGAGCGATTTCGCGGCCAATGCCCCGGCCCGAGCCCGAGACCAGCGCCACGCGCCCGTCGAGTTTTCCAGTCATATTGATTCCTCCCGAAAGGCGCTATCAGGCTTTTTCATAAAGCGTGGTGACGCAGGCCCCGCCGAGGCCCAGATTGTGCTGAAGCGCCAGACGTGCGCCATCAACCTGGCGCGCATCTGCCTGGCCGCGAAGCTGCTGAACGAGCTCGGTACATTGCGCTAGGCCGGTCGCCCCAAGCGGATGGCCTTTGGACAAAAGACCGCCCGACGGGTTGGTCACGTATTTTCCGCCGTAGGTGTTGTCGCCATCATCAACGAATTTCGCCGCTTCGCCGCGACTGCAAAGGCCAAGCGCCTCATAGGTGATAAGCTCGTTGTGGGCGAAACAGTCGTGCAGTTCGACCACATCCACGTCCTCGGGCCCGATGCCCGCGTCCTCGTAAACCTGATCGGCGGCGCGCTTGGCCATCGAAAAGCCGACCACTTCGCGCATGTCATGGGCTTCGAAAGTTTCCGGGCCGTCCGTCGTCATGGCCTGCGCCGCGATCCGAACCGAACTGTCCAGTCCGTGCTTGTCGGCGAATTCCTTGGAACAAATGATCGCGGCGGCCGCGCCACAGGTTGGCGGACAGGCCATGAGCTTGGTCATGACGCCGGGCCAGACGACCTGGGCGGCCATGACGTCTTCCGCCGTCACCTCCTGCCGGAACAGGGCAACCGGATTCTTCGCAGCATGTCGGCTGGCCTTGGCGCGGATTTTTGCGAAGGTTTCCAGGGGGGTGCCGAACTCGTCCATATGCGCCTTGCCCGCACCGCCGAAGTACCGCAGCGCCAGCGGGATCTCGGCACTGCCAACCAGTTCGTCGGTTTCTCTGTCGAATGCCGCAAACGGGCTGACCCGGTCATGGAACATCGCACCGATTGCGCCGGGCTGCATCTGTTCGAACCCAAGTGCCAGAGCACATTCGACCGCGCCGCTTTCAACTGCCTGCCTGGCCAGGAACAGGGCGGACGATCCGGTCGAGCAGTTGTTGTTCACATTCAGAACCGGGATGCCTGTCATTCCGACATGGTACAGGGCGCGCTGACCGCAGGTGCTGTCGCCATAGACATAGCCAACATAGGCCTGTTGGACTTTATCATAATCCAACCCTGCGTCTGCCAGAGCGGACCGGGTCGCAGCGGTCGCCATCACATCGTAGCTTTCGGATTTTCCCGGCTTCTGGAACGGGACCATCCCAACGCCTGCAACATAGGCTTTGTCTGTCATTTCTCTCTCTCCCAAGTTCGGTCAGGCCACCCTAATCGGTCCGCCAGCCTATTTTCTACCATTTGTTAGATTTTAAATCCCAACCTTGGGAAGTGTCAATATTGCCAAGCTGTGACGTAGGGAGCTTGCGCTATTTTCTAACTTGTGTTTGTTTTCGGGCCACACGCCCTGATCGGCGGCACAATTGAGGGATTCTGGTCCCGGCGCAACCGCTGACAAGCGTTTAGCACTCAGCTTACGAAAGGTGGTCGGAATGGCATACTGTTATGAGTTCAAGGGTTTTATACCCGTCGTGCCCGAGGATACATATGTCCACCCCCAGGCCGTTCTGATCGGAAATGTCATCTTGGGTCATGGATGCTACATCGGCCCCGGAGCAAGCTTGCGGGGCGATTTCGGCAGGATCGTGATCGGGGATGGAGCCAATGTTCAGGACAATTGCATCATCCATTCCTTTCCCGGCCGCGACGCCGTGGTGGAAAGCGACGGCCACATCGGCCATGGCGCGATCCTGCACGGTTGCACAGTGGGCCGGAACGCTCTGGTCGGAATGAATTCCGTCATTATGGATGGTGTAGAGCTTGGGGCGGAATCGATTGTCGGCGCGCAGGCGTTTGTGCGTGGCGAAACCGTGATTCCGCCGCGTTCGATGGTGGTGGGATCGCCGGCAAAGGTGATCCGCGAGGTCAGCGAGAAAGAAGTCGCGTGGAAAACGCGCGGCACCGCGGAATACCAGCAACTTGCGCGCGACTGTCTGGCCGGATTGACGCCGGTCGAACCGCTGAAGGCGGTCGAGGCAGACCGGCCCGGCATGGCGGCCTCTGACGTCGTCTCCATTCAGGAGGCGCGGCGGACATCGTCCTGACCTGTCCGGGAACCGGACCGGTCAGGACTACTTCAGATTCCGAAAGCGCCAGATGGAAGCGCCTTGACGCGGAACGGCACTCCCCGACCCGGTGTGCCGTCCCTCAAGCCTTTACAGACGGAAGATCCCGTAGTGCGGATCGTCGATCGGTGCATTGAGCGAGGCAGAAATCGACATGCCAAGCGCGTTGCGTGTGTCCGCCGGATCGAGGATGCCGTCATCCCACAGTTCCGAGGTGGAGGTATAGGCTTCGACATCGCGCTTGTATTTTTCCAGCACCGGTTCGCGGATCGCGGCGATTTCTTCTTCGGTCAGCTCTTTGCCTTCGCGCTGAAGCTGCCGAATCTTGACGTCCGCCATGGTATTAGCGGCCTGATCCGCCCCCATCACGCCGATCTCGGCTTGCGGCCACATAAACAGCGTGCGCGCATCCCAGGCCCGCCCGCACATGCCGTAATTGCCTGCCCCGTACGAGGCATTGGCGATCACTGTGAACTTCGGCACGACCGAACCGCCCTGCGCCATCAGCATCTTGGCACCGTCCTTGGCGATGCCGCGTTCTTCGTATTCGCGGCCCACCATATAGCCAGTGATGTTCTGAAAGAAGACCAGAGGTGTGCGGTTCTGATTGCAAAGCTGCATGAAATGCGCCGCCTTCAGCGAGCTGTCGTTGAACAACACCCCGTTGTTGGCAAGGATGCCAACCTTGTAACCCCAGATATGGGCAAAGCCGCAAACCATCGTGGTGCCATAGTCGGGCTGGTATTCGTGAAAGCGCGAGCCATCGACGATCCGCGCCAGAACCTCGCGCATATCAAACTGGGTTTTCCGGTCCTTGGGGATGATCCCATAAAGCTCCTTGGGGTCGTAGTATGGCTCTTCAAAAGCGGCGGTTTCGATGATCGTTTTCGGGGTGCGCTTCCATTGGCTGACAATCTCGCGCGCCAGTGAAAAGGCGTGCTGTTCAGTGGCGGCTCGGTAGTCGCCGGTTCCCGAAACCGAGGTATGCATAACCGCCCCACCAAGTTCCTGAACACCGACCTCTTCGCCGGTGGCCGCCTTGACCAGCGGGGGACCGCCAAGGAAAATCGCGCCTGTGCCTTCGATGATGATGTTGTAGTCGCTCAGCGTCGGCACATAGGCACCGCCAGCCGTGCAGTGTCCGCCGACCACGGCAATCTGCGGGATATTGGCCTGGCTCAGCTTGACCTGGTTGCGGAACACCCGCCCGCCCAGATACCGGTCGGGAAACACCCCGTGCTGCAGCGGCAGGAAACCGCCCGCGCTGTCGCAGATATGGATGACCGGCAGGCGGTTTTCCAGCGCGACATCCAGAAGACGCACGACCTTTTTGACCGTATGTGGATACCAAGCCCCGCCCTTGACGCTAGCGTCGTTGGCGTGGATGGCGACCTCGCGACCCTGCACAATACCGATGCCCGTCACCACAGCGGCGCCAGGCACGGTGCCATCGTATTCGCGACAGGCGGCAAGTGTGGAAAACTCCAAAAACGGAGTGCCGGGGTCCAGCAGCAGTTTCAACCGCTCGCGCACGCCCAGTTTGTTCTGGCGGGCAAGGCGGTCGATATCGCGTTGCGGACGTTCGAAACGCGCCGCGTGCTGGCGGGCGTGGAATTCCTTCAGCCGTTCAGACATGGCGGCGAAATTTGCCTTGTAGTCGGCGGCATTGGTGTCGATCTGACTTTCAATCCTGCGCATTGTCACTCCTCCTCCGGGGCCAATTGGGCCAGGATGTCTTTCAGACCAAAACTGTCGCCTTCGGCGAATGGCATTTCGGCAACGACCCCGCCGCGCGGCGCCGTCAGTGTGGTTTCCAACTTCATGCTTTCGATCACCAGAAGCGGCTGGCCTTCTTCAACCGCATCGCCGGGTTTAACCGCAACCGACACCACGACACCCGGCATGGGCGCCACCAATCGGTCGTCGCTCGCGCCACCGTCGCTTCCGGCCAGGCGTTCGGCGGGATCAACCCGCCCGACTTCGTAGGTTCGCCCGTCCATGTGCACAAAAGTTGCTTCCGGCCCCACGGCCAGTCGCAATTCGCGCACAACACCCTTGGCCCGCAGCTTGTAACCGCCCGGCAGACCCGTCGGGT
Organism: Paracoccus sp. SCSIO 75233; assembly: GCF_027912675.1. NCBI lineage: Bacteria > Pseudomonadati > Pseudomonadota > Alphaproteobacteria > Rhodobacterales > Paracoccaceae > Paracoccus > Paracoccus sp. SCSIO 75233. The sequence continues at coordinate 77,581 of NZ_CP115758.1, forward strand.
CCAATTGGCAGGTAACAGCGCCAGTGGGGGTATTGAGCACGAACCGGCTGCCATCATGACCCAACCAGCAATCAGTCTCTTCTCCGTCGATCTGAAAAATCCGTTGCATCAGTTTCTCCACCCGCCCATCTTGCGGTACATTTCCGGTATCTGCATTACGTCACTCACCAGGCGCTCGTCCGATAGGGCCGCCGCCGCTATCAGCAAGTCAGAGACATCTTCGCCCGGCGCGGTCAGCGTTTCGGATTGTTCAGCCAGGAAGCCAGTTGAAACGTCACCAGAGGCGAAATCCGGATGTGCAAGGATTGCATCCAGGTAACCAGTGTTGGTCGTTACCCCGAGAATCACATAGCTTTGCACCGCGCTCCGGGCACGGGCGATGGCCTGCGCGCGATCCGGGCCATGTACGATCAGCTTGGACAACATCGGGTCGAAGTCGGTTGTCACCTTGCCGCCATCCAGAATGCCGCTGTCCACGCGGATCCCCTCGCCCTGGGGTTCGTCCAGCAGCAGGATATCGCCGATCGCGGGCCGGAAATCGGCCGTCGCGTCCTCGGCGCAGATGCGCAGTTCGATCGAGTGTCCGGTTTGGGGAATATCCGCCTGCACGGCGCTCAGCCCGTCGCCCGCCGCGACACGCAGCTGCTCGGCAACCAGATCGAAGCCGGTCACCAGTTCGGTCACCGGATGTTCGACCTGAAGGCGGGTGTTCATTTCCAGGAAATAAAAGGCCCCGTCCTGCGCATAGATGAATTCAACGGTCCCTGCCCCGCGGTATTTGACGGCACGGGCAATTCCGGCAGCGGTCTCGCAGATCTCATCCCGTTGCTCGGGGGTCAGCGCCGGTGACGGCGTTTCCTCGATAATCTTCTGGAACCGGCGCTGGATCGAACATTCACGTTCCCAGAAATGGACCACGTTGCCCTGTCCGTCGCCCATCACCTGCACCTCGATATGGCGCGGGCGTTCGATATAGCGTTCGACGAAAAGCCGCCCGTCGCCGAAATATCGTTCGCCTTCGCGGCGCGCGGTTTCGATTTCGGTTTCCAGCGTGCTGTCCTCGCGCACAACGCGCATGCCCTTGCCGCCACCGCCGGCCGAGGGTTTGATCAGCAGCGGATAGCCCACGGCGCGGGCGCGTTCGACAAAGCTCGCCGGATCATCATCCTCGATCGCCGAGGGGGCGACGGGAAACCCGTGTTCCTCGACAAAGGCGCGGGCGCGGACCTTGTCCCCCATCAGGTCGATGACCTCGGACGTCGGGCCGACAAAGGTCACTCCGGCTTTTTCCAGCGCCGCGACAAAACCGGCATTCTCTGACAGAAAGCCATAGCCGGGATGCACCGCATCCGCGCCGATCTTTGTTGCCGCCGCGACGATCTGCGGAATATCGAGATAGGCGGCCACGGGCGTCGGGCCGTCGATCATCACGACCTCATCTGCGATCAGATGCGCCGGCCCCTCTTGCTCGGCGACATGACGCAACACGGCCGTCGCAAGCCCGCGGGCCTTGGCGGTGCGCAACACGCGCGCCGCGATCTCGCCCCGATTGGCGACCAGGAGTTTCGAAATGGTCATGGTGTCGTCCTCTTAGTTCCGGGCCGCGGCATTCAGTCCGTCACGTGCAGCCAGATCGGCTGGCACGGGAATTTCGATATCAAGCAGCATCTGCGCGAACCCTTTGCCCTGCGGGTCTATGCGAACCGAGGCGATGCCGCCACCGCCAAGCGATTCATGCAACAGGAAATTCAGCGAATGGCTTCCAGGCAAGTCGAACCGTTCTACCCTGCCGTCGCAGACATGGGCGAAATAGTCCTTCACCACCTCTTCGCTGAGAGCCGAGCGGATATATGGCAGGTAGTCCGGCTTGCGCGCGAGGATGCCGATATTGGCGATGTCCCCCTTGTCGCCCGAGCGGCCCCAGGCCAGATCGACGAGGCGGACCTTGACAGCGTCCGGGCCGGGCTCGCGGCTATCTGCGGGCGGTGCGGCAGGTGGATCAAGGTGGACTGGCGTAGTGGCCACGCTCACGGGCACATCCTTGCCGTCGACCTCGACCGCGACGGGGGTCTCGGCCTTGCTCTGAAGGAAGGAGAACAGGCGGACCACCGGTTGCACCTTGGGCCGTCCGGCGAAGAACCCGGTCAGACCCTGCGCGGTCGAAATCGCCATCGGTGCTATTTCGCCGGCAAAGATGTTCAGCGCGGCGCGATCGTCATGGACCGCGCCGATCTTGAGCACCACCTCGCGGGTTCGGGCGCGCGCATTTGCGCCATAGGCCGCCTCGGCCCCCAGCACCTCGACGCTGACCTGCCGAAAATCGCCCATGTTGCGGTCGCGGAAAATCCGGCGACAGCGGGTCAGGATCGCCTCGGCCACACGTTCGGCCTTGGCGGGTGCATCAATCGCGGCCAGTGTCAGGGTAGAGACCGCGCGCCAGCCATCGGCATGGGTCGCCGACACCTTGTAGCTGTCGGTGCGCCCAAGCCCCCTGCCGCCCTTGACCAGCACCTGATCGGGTCCGACCTGCTCCAGGGTGACCCCGGACCAGTCGCAGATCACGTCGGGCAACAGGTAGGCGCGCGGATCCCCGATTTCATAGAGCATCTGCTCTCCGACTGACCCGGGCACGACCAGCCCGCCGGTGTCAGGCGTCTTGGTCATGATGAAACTGCCGTCTTCGGACGCCTCGACGATGGGCATGCCCATATTGTCCCAACCCGGCACGTCCTGCCAGTCGGTGAAGTTGCCGCCGGTTCCCTGGGGGCCGCATTCGATCAGGTGGCCGGCCAGCGATCCCTGGCTGAGCTTGTCCCAGTCATCGTCGCCCCAGCCGTATTCATGCATCAGGGGACCAAGCGCGACCGCGCTGTCGGCGCAGCGTCCGGTGATCACGATGTCGGCCCCGGCATCCAGCGCGGCAGCGATGGGGCGGGCACCCAGATAGGCATTCATGCTCCAGATATCATCTGGAAATGCGACACCCGAGAACATTTCCGTCTGACCGTTTTTGCGAATTTCATCGGCCCTGGGCAACAGGTCATCGCCTAGCACGACTCCGATGGACAGATCGATCCCGGCCTGGGCGGCGGCTTTGGCAAGCGCATCGCTGCAGCCACGCGGGTTCACGCCCCCTGCATTGGCAACGACCTTGATCCCTTTTGCCTTGATATCCGGCAACCAGGGTGCCAGCGCCTTGACGAAGTCCGGCGCATAGCCCGTCTCGGGCGCTTTGGCGCGGGCCCGCGCCATCAGCGACATTGTCACCTCTGCCAGATAGTCAAACACCAGATAGTCGATCTCGCCCTTTGAGACCAGTTGACCGATCGCTTCCGGCGTATCGCCCCAGAAGCCCGACGCGCATCCGATGCGCAGCTTGCGTTCCGACATATTCCTCTCCTCCCCGTTTGATCAGCGGCCCGTCCATTCAGGTTTGCGCTTCGAGATGAAGGCATCAAAGCCTTCGCGCGCGTCTTCGGTCTGCGCCACACGCGGTAAAAGTGTTTCTGCAAACCGCATCTGCTGCGGATAGGTCATATCCTCCATCGCGTGACAGGCGTATTTTCCCAGCCGGATCGCGCTCGGCGACTGCGCGGCGATCTGGGCAACCAGTTCTGCAACCTTGTCGTCCAGCCCCGCGGCATCGGTCACATAGTTGACCAGATTGAACTGCAGGGCTTCCTCGGCCGTCAGAGGAACGCCGGTGATGAACATCTCCATCAGCCTCCGCCGGGGCAGCACGCGCATCATGGGTGGCACGATCGTCATGGGAAACAGACCCACCTTCACTTCCGGCGTTCCGACGCGGGCATGATCCGCCATCACAGCCAGATCGCAGGCACAGATGATGCCCGCTCCCGCCCCCATCGCGACGCCATTGATGCGCGCGATCGTTGGCTTTCGGCACGCCTGTATCGTCTCGAACAACCTTCCGGCAAAATGATCCGGGTCCGCCGGATCCTGAACAAACGGGCCGCCATCCGCCCCCGCCTTGATGTCGCCCCCGGCACAGAAGGCGCGCTCGCCCTCGCCGGTCAGAACGATCACGCGGCAATCGCTGTCCCTCTCGGCAGCACATATGGCGGCCATGATCCCGTCTGCGACCTCACGGTTGAGGGCATTTCGATTATCAGGACGTCGAATCGTGATACGCACTTCTTTGCCGAGCACCTGCGATTGAACAACGCTCTCAGTCATTTCCGAAGTTCCCCCCTGCATTCAGGACGCCGCGCTTTCTTACGTCAGGTCGTCAAAAGCTTGGCTTGATCTATTTTCTAACATGTGTTTGATTTTGGTCAACAACGCAAACAACATTTTTCGGGAGGACGATATGACCGCTCAAAGTGAGGCCATCTCGGCTGATCTGGAAGCCATCAGGGCGAACTATTCTTTGACTGATGAGCAACGCCAGATCGTCGATCACGTGGATCGGGTATCGCGCGAGGTGCTGCACCCGCTGCAGGCGCGCATGGATGACGAGGAATGGTGGCCCGATGATCTGTTCAAGCAGATGGGCGAGCTGGGCCTGCTGGGGATTACCGCGCCGGAGGAGCTGGGCGGATCGGGGCAGAACGAGTTCACCCAGGCGCTGGTGTCCGAGGTGATTTCGAAGTGGAATCCGGCTGTGGGCCTCTCGCACGGGGCGCATGACAACCTGTGCCTGAATAACCTGCTGCGCAATGGCTCCGAAGAGCAGGTGAAGAAATACGTGCCGGGCCTTTGCTCGGGCGAGCTCGTCGGTGCTTTGGGCCTGACCGAACCGGGTGCGGGATCCGATGCGCTCGGATCCATGGCCACCACTGCCCGCCGCGACGGTGATGATTATGTCATCAACGGCTCGAAGATTTACATCACCAACGGCCCCATTGCCGATGTGATCCTGCTTTATGCCAAAACCGACAAGTCGAAGGGCGCCAAGGGCATTTCTGCTTTCATCATCGAGACGGACAATCCCGGTTTCAAGGTGGCGCAAAAGCTTGACAAAATGGGCTTTCGCGGCTCGCCAACCGGAGAACTGGTGTTTGAGGATTGCCGCGTACCCGCATCCGCCATGGTTGGACCGGAAAACACCGGCGTTTCGGTGGTAATGAGCGGGTTGGATCTGGAGCGTGCTATGGTTGCCTCAGTCTGCGTTGGCATGGCCGAACGCGCCCTGGAACTGGGGCTGGAATACGCCAAGATTCGCGAACAGTTCGGCAAGCCGATTGCAAGTTTCCAGATGATGCAGTCGAAACTGGCCGAGATCTACACCGAGGTCGAAACCGCGCGCGCCTTCGGTTATCGCGCGCTGGCCGCCTGTACCGGGTTGCCGAAAGGGGCCGGGGGCCGCGGCGAAATCCACAAACTGACGGCGGCGGCCTGTCTTTACGCCGGCGAGGCATTCAACAAGGCGGTGACCGAAGCCTGCCATATTCATGGTGGCTCTGGCTACATGCAGGACACCGAGATCAACCGGCTGTTCCGCGCCAACAAGCTGCTGGAAATCGGCGCGGGTACAAGCGAAGTCCGCAAGATCATCATTGCCGAAGAACTTTTGCGCGCCTGAGGGGGACGAGACAATGAACAAGCAACTGCGCAACGACACCGCTCTGCCAACACATTTCATGACGGACGAACAGCAGGCCCTGGCCGATCAGGCCGGCAAGTTCTTCATGTCCGAATTCCACCATCTGAACGCGGAAATGGACGATACTGATGACCTGCCGCCTTCGGTTTTCCCCAAGCTGGGCGAGATGGGATATCTCGGCCTGAACGTGCCGCCGGAATTCGGCGGGGCCGGGCTCGACTTTACCTCGGCCTGTATCATCACCGAGGAAATGTCTAGGGCCTCGGCGGCCATCGGACTGACCCATGTGGCCCATGACAATTTGTGCGTCAACAACATCTATCGCAACGCCAATGACGAGTTGCGCCGAAAATACCTGCCGGGCCTGTGCAACGGCACGCTGGTGGGTGCTCTGGGCCTGACCGAACCCGGCGCGGGGTCCGATGCGCTTGGCTCGATGCGGACCACGGCCAAAAAGGATGGCGACGACTACATCCTGAACGGCGCCAAGATCTACATCACCAATGGGCCGATTGCCGATCTGGTGCTGGTCTATGCCAAGACATCGCCCGAAAAAGGGGCCAAGGGCATTTCCGCCTTTATCGTGGAAACCGACACGCCCGGTTTCAAGGTGGCGCAGAAGCTCAACAAGATGGGATTCCGCGGCTCGCCGACGGGCGAACTGGTATTCGAAGATTGCCGTGTTCCGGCCAGAAACATGGTCGGCAAGCTGGATGGCGGGGTTGCCGTTACCATGTCCGGACTTGATCTGGAACGTGCCATCGTCTGTTTCAACGCTCTGGGCATTGCGCAGCGGGCGCTGGATATTTCCATCGATTACGCCAAGACACGCCAGCAATTCGGCAAACCGATCGCCAGTTTCCAGATGGTTCAGGCGATGCTGGCCGACATGTATACGCAGATCGAGGCCGCGCGCAGCCTGTCCTTGCGCACCGCTGCCATGTGTGAAGGCCTCGAAGAGGGCGAAGGCGGGCGCGGCGAAATCCACAAGCTCACCGCTGCGGCGATCTACAAGGCCGCTGAGGCGACATCCTTCGTGCTGGACAAAGCTGTCCAGATTCACGGCGGCTCAGGCTACATGCGTGATACCGAAGTGAACCGGCTGTACCGGACCGGTCGCGTGCTTGAGGTCGGCGCGGGCACCCAGGAGGTTCGCAAACTCATCATCTCCGGCGAATTGCTGAAGAACTAAGGGGGCGGAACATGAGCGAAGCGAAATCAAGGCGTTACGCGTCGGATCTCATGGCGGGCCAGGTTGCCCTGGTCACGGGGTCTGGATCTGGAATGGGCCGGGCGACGGCGATCGAAATGGCCGCTTGCGGAGCCAGGCTTGCGCTGTTCGCGCGCCGGGAAGAGCCGCTGGAAGAGACCGCCGAAATGATCCGCGCGGCGGGGGGCGAGGCCTTCGTCGTGCCCGGAGACACCCGCGACGAAGACAGTATTGAAACTGCGATGGGGCGGATCAAGGACCACTATGGGCAGTTGGATGTCTTGGTGAACAATGCCGGCGGCCAGTATATCGCGGCCGCCCGCGATATCACCAACAAGGGCTTCGAAGCCGTGATCCGCAACAACCTGATCGGATCTTGGCAGATGACCCGGGCAGCGGCGGATCACTTCATGTACGACAATGGTGGATCGGTTGTGTTTGTCACCGCCATCTCTGCGCGCACCGCGCTTACCGGCTTTACACACACCGTCGCCGCCCGCGCCGGTGTGACGGGCATGATGAAAACGCTGGCCGCCGAATGGGGCGAGTACGGCATCCGGCTGAACTGTGTCGCGCCGGGCACGATCAAGACCGATGCGCTTGGCCGCTATCCGATTCCGCCGGAACAGTGGAAAAAGCTGAACCGCTCGGTGCTAAACCGGATGGGGGCGGCCGAGGACATCGCAGGCACGATCATTTTCCTGGCCTCGAAACTTGGCGGTTTCATCACCGGAGAAGACATTTATGTAGACGGCGGTGAGACCTTGCATATGGGTCATGACGCGCGGGACATGATCAACCCCGCGATGTTCGAAAAACGCGAACGGGGAGATGGCAAGAATGAATAAACAGCCCGTCCTTCTGGAGATTTCCGACAGGATCGCCACGGTTACGCTGAACGATCCCGAGCGGCGCAACCCGGTCACCGGAAACGACATGATCGCTGCCCTTCTGAAGACCTTCGCCAAGGTGCAGGCCGATCCTCAGGTCAGCGTGATGATCCTGACCGGCGCCGACCCGGCCTTTTGTGCCGGCGGCGACATCAAGGAAATGAACGATCCCGACAGCGTGTTCCGCAAGGAGCCGCTGGCGGCGGCGCAGAGCTATGTTGATGGGGTGCAGCGGCTGCCGCTTGCGCTCTACAACATGGATATTCCGACCATCGCCGCAGTCAACGGCCCGGCGGTGGGCGCGGGGTGCGACCTGACCATGATGTGCGACATGCGCATCGCGTCGGAAAAAGCAAGGTTCGGCGAGGTGTTTCTGAATCTCGGAATCATTCCGGGCGATGCGGGCAGCTGGTTCCTGTTGCGTCGTCTGGGCCACCAGAAGGCCGCCGATCTGACCTTCTCAGGGCGCATGGTCGAGGCCAAGGAAGCGCTGGAGCTTGGTATGGTGCTTGAACTTGTGCCTCATGAAAAATTGATGGAACGTGCCCGCGAACGGGCCGCTGTCATCGCCGCGAAACCGCCGCGTGCGGTGCGGGTCGCCAAGCGTCTGATGCGCAATGCCGAACGGATGGACCTGCCGGATTTCCTGAATTCCGCGGCGGCCTATCAGGCGCTCATGCATCAGACCGAAGACCACCACGAGGCGGTTGCTGCGTTCGTCGAAAAACGAAAACCCAATTTCACGGGGCGTTAAAGGAAAGATCGCATGTCAGACATCACCCAAAAGAAGATGGAGCAAATCGCGCAGATGTGGAATGCGCGCGGCAAGGGTCTGATAACGCATATGGCGCTTGAGATCGAAGAGGTCTCGACGGAAGGTGTTCGGGTTCGGATGCCGTTCAATCCGGACTTTTGCGTCGATGCGGAACAATCGCTGCTCCACGGTGGTATCCTGACGGCACTTCTGGACAGTGTCTTTGGACTGGCGAACTTTGTTGCCATCGAAGGCGTCAGTACCATGGCCACTCTTGACCTCAGAGTTGATTACCTGCGCCCGGCCCGTTCACGCGCGGATGTCATCGTTCAAGCGCATTGTTTTCGCAAGACCCGCCACATCGCCTTCAATTCCGGCAGCGTCTGGTTCGCGGGCCATGAGGATGCTGAAATAGCCAGGGGAACCGCCTCGTTTGCATTGACGCGCGGCGAAACCAGCCTGTTTGACGCAATGACAAAAGGAAAAACCTCGTGATGGACGTGCAAACTGTCAATGCCAATGTATCCCGGGTGCCGTTCTTCCGATTTCTCAACTTTGAGGTCAGAAGTCTAGACAGTCTCCATGCTGAGGCGGAAATGACCTTTGATGACCGCCATATCGGTAACCCGATCATGGAGTACTACCATGGCGGCATAATCGCGAGTTTTATGGAGGCCACTGCCGCCATCGCGGTACAGCCCGATTTCGCCGACGTTCCGGCCAAGCCGATCAACCTGACCGTCGATTACCTCAGACCCGGTGTGAAGGGACCGCTTTTTGCCCGCGCTAACGTCACGCGCAAAGGCAAGCGGATGGCAAGCGTCAGCGTGCTCAGCTGGCAGACGGATCGGGAAAAGGCGGTTGCCGAAGGGCTGTATCACTTCCTTCTGGTCTGACCGGGGCAACCGCTTTCAGGGCTACCTTGTCCTGTGGACGGGGCCGCTTCCCGGTTACAAATGCCTTCCAGTAACAGATTGATGAGCATGCTGGAGAATTCAGGCAGTGATAGATATCCTTCCACTCCTGCCTTGTTCGGGTCGAACCATTCCACCGTCCAGTTTAAGGCACCCAACATCACCTGGCGCAAGGGGACGATCTTGATATCCGACCGTATGGCACCGTCGTCCTGAGCTTCACGGAGTATCCAATCCCAGAGTTTTCCATACTCATGGCGAATACCCCTGTGCCTCTCCCTGAAATGATTGGGGAGCATTCCATAACTTCGGATGTTCGCCGAGGTAAATTCGCTTGCCTTGAAGAGGAAATCCAGGTGCGTCCAGATTGCGGTCGCTATCCTGGCGTGATGATCGTAGGGGGCATCGAATTGCCGAACGGCGGCTTCGACACCTGATAGCAGGTCCTTTAGTCCGGCGTTCAGCACTTCGTCAACGATCGCGTCCTTGGAATTGAAGTGGTAATAGACGCTGCCCGCTTTCAAGCCAGCATTGTCCGCGACCTTTCTCAGAGTCGTCGCCTTGTAGCCATTGTCCCTCAGAACGCGCGCTGCGGCCGTTAGTATTTCTGCACGGGTCTTAGCCGCCTTGCTGCCAGGGTCCGGAGTTTTGACGGGAGTGGCGGGACACAGCTTCAAGCCTTCTGTATCAGCACTGTCATGCAAACACATTCCGTCAAGTATCAGCTTACTCATTCGTTCCGCGAGGATGCGCACCGGATACTTGTCGACATCGTACCATTCCACGGTCCAGTTCATGGCACTCAGGATGAACTGGCGGATCACAGCAGTGGATATGTCACTTCGAAGGTGGCCGGCGCGTTTGGCGTCATTCAGGAATTTGCCCCAGGCACCTGCATATGATGCACGCAATTCGCGATGCGGGGCGCGTGTTTCGTCCGACAACATCGGATAGTTCCGAATATTAGCTGACGTAAAGTCACTGTCGGTCAACAGATAGGTAAGGTGTGTTTCAATCAGGGTTCCGAAAGTCTTGCGAAAATCCTCCGAACTTGTCGGTGCCGGCCGAACGATTTCACTGACCGTCTGATATAGTTGACGGACGCCAATTTCGAGAACTTCGCTCAGAATTTGGTCCTTGGATTGAAAATGGTAATAAATGCTGCCGGCCTCAATGCGGGCTTCCTGCGCGATGTCGCGCATCGTCGTTGCATGATAACCTTGATACCGAAAAAGTCGCGCGGCCGCAGCGAGTATGGCTTCGCGGGTCCTCTCCGACTTGCTTAGATCGTCATACACTATCTTGGTATCTTCACTCTGTCGTGCCATCCATTGTCGATACTTGTTGGCCCTGTGGCTGTCCATTGCAATAAATCTAACAGACGTTAGAATACATCCGAGAGAGTGTCGAATCAACTCTTTTCAAGGTGCAACGGAAGAGGAGGACCTCCACATGCGAGGATTGAGTGGAAAACGGGTCGTCGTGACCGGCGGTGGGAGCGGCATCGGCCGAGCGGTTTGCGAACGGTTCGGCGCAGAGGGCGCCGAAGTTGCCGTTTTCGATCTGAACAAGGATGGGGCGGATGAAACTGTCCGACTGATCATCGACGCGGGTGGAAAGGCCCAGGCCTTCAAAGCGGACATCACCGATCGTTCTCAGGTCGACATGGCAGTGGCCGCGTTCGAGGCCGGAGGCCCGATTGACGTGCTGGTGAACAACGCCGGCTGGGACGTGATCAAACCGTTCCTCGATACCGATGCCGATCTTTGGAAAAAGGTCATCGACATCAATCTTTATGGCCCGCTCAACATGCATCACGCGGTGCTTCCGGGCATGGTCAAGAACGGCAGCGGCCGCGTGGTCAATATCGCGTCCGACGCCGGACGCGTCGGATCATCCGGCGAGGCTGTGTATTCGGCCTGCAAAGGTGGCATCATCTCGTTTACCAAGACCGTGGCGCGCGAACTTGCACGCAATGGCATTCAATTGAACGCGGTCGCCCCCGGACCGACCGACACGCCTCTGTTCGCGCAGGTTGCCGAAGGCGAGGCCGGTCAAAAGATCGCTGAGGGTCTCAAGCGGGCGATTCCGATGAAGCGCCTGGCGCAGCCGTCAGATTACCCGGGCATCATCTGTTTTCTGTCGTCCGACGACGCGGGATTCATCACCGGTCAGGTGATTTCGGTTTCGGGCGGCTTGTCCATGCACGGTTGAAACGCTGACAGCTGCGACGGAGACAAGGCGCTGCTGCCAAACCGTGCCAAGAGTTACTCCTCGACTGGCCGCGCCTTATGTGCGGCCCCTTTTTATTGTAGAAAGGTTGCGAATGTTTCAGCCAAGCTCTGAAATCCAGCGAACAAGCACGCTGACCGCTTTTCTGAATGACTGTGAGATTGACAGCTACGAGGAGCTCGTCGGCCTATCGAACGAAGAGCCCGAATGGTTCTGGGGCCGGATCATCGACCATGCCGGCATGCGGTTCGCGCAGCCTTACACCCGGTTGCGAGATATCTCCACAGGGCCCGAATCGATCAGATGGGCCGTGGGAGGCACGTTGAATCTGACAGAAACCTGTCTTGACGCCCGAATTGCCGATGGCCTGGGCGACAAGACCGCAATCGACTGGGTCGGTGAAGACGGAAGCCGCCGTCGCTGGACCTACTTCGACCTTGCCGCCGAAGCCTCCCGCGTCGCCTCGGCCCTTGCCGCGCGCGGTGTAATGCCGGGTCAGGCGGTGGGCATTTATATGCCGATGATCCCCGAAATCGAGGCCGCGCTTCTGGGTATCGCGCGGCTGGGCGCGGTTGCGGTACCGCTGTTCTCCGGCTTTGCGCCCCATGCCATCGTATCGCGCCTGAGCGATGCGGATGCCGTAGCGGTGTTGACAGCGGATGCCACACCCCGACGAGGCAAGCCGGTCTGGATGGAGGCGACCCTTGCCCAGGCTTTGACCGACGTACCATCGGTTCATACCGTTATCAGCCTGCGACGGTTCGGCGGTGCAGTGGCCGATCCGGTCCGCGATCTGGACTGGAGCGAAACCATAGGCCGCGCCAGTCCGGAGTTTGCCGCCGTTCCGGTCAAGGCCGAAGACACCTTTCTGATCGCCTATACTTCGGGCACCACCGGGCGGCCCAAGGGCGTCGTGCATACCCATTTGGGCGTGCAGGCGAAGGCCACGGCCGATATCCTGCTTTGTCTCGACATGAAACGGGACGACCGGCACCTCTGGATGACCGACATGGGGTGGGTCATGGGACCGCTCACCCTATTGTCGGTGCTCTTGGCCGGTTCGACTCTGGTACTGGCCGAGGGCGCACCATCAATGTCCGGCGATCCCTTCAGGCTGCTGCGTCTTGCGTCCGAAATGGAGGTCACACATCTCGGCGTGGCCCCGACTCTGATACGGCAGTTCATGACGCAGGATACGGAAACTTTGTCGGGCTACGACCTGTCGCCCCTGCGGATTGTCGCCTCGACCGGTGAACCTTGGACCGACGACGCCTGGCTCTGGCAGCTCGATCATATCTGCCGCCGCCGCGCCGTGCCGCTGAACATCTCGGGCGGGACCGAGCTTTTTGGCGCGATCCTGACCTCGACCGTGCTACACGAGATCAAGCCCGGCGGATTTTCGGCCCAGGCACTTGGCGTCGGCGCCAAGGTGCTGCGGGAAAACGGCAGTGAAGCCGCGCCGGGCGAGGTGGGGGAACTGGTGGTGACTCAACCGCCTTTGGGTTTGACCCCGGCCATCCGGGGCGACCGCGAGCGCTACCTTGAAACCTATTGGTCCACCTTCCCGGGCATGTGGCGACACGGAGATTGGGTGCGCTGCGATCCGGACGGGACATGGTATATCCTGGGCCGGTCCGACGACACGCTGAACATCGCCGGCAAACGCATCGGCCCGCCCGAGATTGAGGCGGCCCTGACCGAAACCGGAGAGGTGGTGGACGCCGCTGCCATTGCTGCACCCGACGATATCAAAGGCGTGGCCGTCGTCTGCGTCTGTGTGGCAGCCCAGGGCGTCACGCCTGACGCAGAGCTTGTGGAGCGGCTCAAGGATCGGGTCGGAGAGATCGTCTCGAAACCCTTCCGCCCGCGCGAGATCCACTTTGTCGAGGCCCTGCCCAAGACCCGCAGCATGAAAACCATGCGCCGGATCGTGCGCGCGGCCTTTCTGGGCGAAGATCCGGGCGATCTGTCGTCGATCAGCAACCCGGAAACCATTCAACCCATCGCAGACCTGCAAAAGGAAAAGCCATGATCACTGTTTTCGGAGCCACGGGCACCACCGGCGCCCCTCTTGTCGATACGCTTATGGCAAAAGGCGCGACCGTGCGTGCTGTCACCAGCGACCCTTCCAGGCTCGATGCGCTAAAAGCCAAAGGATGCGAGGCGGTCGTTGCGAATTTCACGGACCCTGCCGCGCTGGCGCGGGCCTGTGACGGGGCAGAAAAGATATACCTGGTCACGCCTGCCCATCTGGACATGCGTCAGTGGAAGGCGAATGTGATCGCGGCGGCCAAGACCGCGGGGGTGCGCCATGTTGTCGTGGCCACCGGGCTTGGCGCCTCGCCCAAGGCGGGGCTGACATTTGGGAAATGGCATTCCGAAACCCAGGAACTGCTGAAGCAAAGCGGCCTTGACTGGACCTTCGTCCAGCCGACCTATTTCATGCAGAACCTGCTCTGGCAGGCCGGCAATATTGCAAAAGATGGGGTCTATTACGACGATCTGGGCGGCCCTGTGGCCTGGGTCGACGCCCGCGACATCGCGGATGTCGCCGCCGAGGCGCTGACCGCTCCGGGGTACGAAGGCAAGGCTCTTGGTCTGACCGGGCCCGAAGCTCTTACCGGAGAAGATATCGCCGCCCTCCTGTCCAGGGTGACCGGGCGCACTGTCACCTGCGCACCCCTGTCGGCCGAAAATGCCAAGGCGGGCATGGTGGCTGGCGGAATGCAGGACGAGGTCGCCAGAGCCATGGTCGAATTGGCTTCCATCGCGCCCAAGGGCTACCTTGCCGGCATCGAGACCACGGTCAGCGATGTGATGGGACGCCCGGCGCGCCGATTTGCCGATTTCGTCGCCGAGAACCGGGATGCTTTCGTCAAGTAACCTGATGGCGCCGCCGCTTTATCTCGAACTGGCGCCGACTGAGGAAGCGGCCAAACAGATCGACCATTTGTTCGTGTTCCGCGATACCGGTGTGCTGAGCGGTGGTGGACGCGGGCGGTTCGCAACCGACCTCTTTACCCTTTCGGTAACGCGCGACGACAGCGGCGGCGGGCGCGTATCGCTGGCAGAACCGCGCCCCTATTTTTCGCCCCGCCCAAGGCCATTCCAGGGTGTCGTGGCCGGGCTGCGACTGTCGTCACGACCGCAGCGATTTCCCGACTCCACAGGGCTGGACATGCTGGCCTCAGAACTGGCCCGGATTCAGACCGGGGACGATGACCTGCCTGCGCTCATCGCGGTGCTTGACGGCCTTGCGAGAGACCTGCGCTTTGCCGCACCAACCGGAGCTTACAGCGACCGGACCAAACGTCGAAAGGTGCGGGCGGAAACCGGCGTGTCGCGGCGGCGGCTTGCGACCTTGCGACGCTTTCGCCGGGCTCTCGGGCAGCTTGCGTCAAAGACCCTGCCGCTGAGCGATCTGGCGCTGGACGCCGGATATTACGATCAATCTCACTTGTCCGCCGCTTGCCGGATCTTCGCCGGCAAACCGCCCGGCGCGTTGCGCGCTCTGTCTATTCCGCGTCGTTTTGACCTTTTGCTACAAGATACGCGCCTCAAAGACCGCCTAAGATTGGTCATTGACGAATGAAATCGAAGAGGAAGACCCGCCATGACACAATTCAAACCGAAAAACCCCGACTATGACGCACGCGTGCGCAACAGTTTCGATCGCCAGAAGGCAATGAACACGTTGGGGATCAGCATTGCCGAGTTGTTACCCGGCCGCATCGTTCTGGAAATGGCACATCAGGTTGCACTGACCCAGCAGCATGGGTTTTTGCATGCCGGAATCGTGTCGACAGCGCTGGACAGCGCCTGCGGATACGCGGCCTTTTCGCTGATGCCAGCGGACGCGGCAGTGTTGACGGCCGAATTCAAGATCAACCTACTCAACCCGGCGGACGGCGCACGGTTTCGCTTCGTCGCTGACGTGGTGAAACCAGGCAGGACGCTGACCATATGCGAGGCGCGTGCCTATGCCGTGAAGGGCCAGGATGAAAAGCTCGTCGCAACGATGACCGGAACGCTCATGGCGCTGATCGGGCGGGCGGGGGTCGCGGACTGAGCGCAACCCGGCCGCAGCACATCCGATCCGGGCGGCCGGGCCGATTATTCAGACAGCTGGATCAGCTGTTCCAGCGGCTCGCGACCTCGGCCAACCGTTTCCCGTAGGCTCGCGCGGTATCCAGATCGCCGCCAGCAGGTTCAGACCTGCCAAGCGGTAATGTTAGCCTTTAGCAGTGCGGTCGCCGATTGTCCGTCGTCAGGGTTTTTCGGAGAGCTGAGACTGTATCGTAACGGAGGATCTGGTTCGGTTTCTGTTCAAGTTTATGCTGCAGCGGCCTGATGCTGCAACCGTAATTGGAACGGATGGACGCCCACGGTGCCGATGGGCTGCCGTCACGCCGGAGTTTCCAGTCAGGGCTGAGCTGGCGCACCATTCTGGCCAAGCGCGAGAATTTTCGTGCTGCCTTCGCCGGGTTCGACTTTCGGGAGTTGCGAACTTTGACGACAACGACATTGAGCG
Source organism: Paracoccus sp. SCSIO 75233 (assembly GCF_027912675.1). Classification (NCBI taxonomy): domain Bacteria; kingdom Pseudomonadati; phylum Pseudomonadota; class Alphaproteobacteria; order Rhodobacterales; family Paracoccaceae; genus Paracoccus; species Paracoccus sp. SCSIO 75233. The sequence goes on from NZ_CP115758.1 coordinate 93,678, forward strand.
CCTACTTGCCGATGAAGGAATTGTTCGCTATCGAGGCAAGATCGAAGCCGTGATCAACAACGCTCGCCGTACTTTCGAGGTCGTCCAAGAGGAAGGCTCCTTCGCTGCATTCATCTGGCTATATGAACCTGCCAAGGACGACGCACTGCCACAAATGCGGTCCAAATCACCAGCGTCCGAGACCCTGTCCAAAGATCTACGAAAGCTTGGCTTCAAATTCGTGGGACCGACCACCGTATATGCATTCATGCAGGCCATGGGATTTATCAACGATCACGCAGAAGTCTGTTGGATGCGAAAGGACGTCGGAACAGCCCGAAACACCCTTCGCACACCGACATAGGCAACTGTCGGCCAATTAACGTGAAAAAAATCAGGGCCACTTAGCGTGGAAAGTCACAGACAGGTTTCGCGTCAGTCGACCGAGACTTCAGAGCCTTGAGAGTAGCGTGGCCAATTGAGCGGCGTCTTTGGGTTTCAGCTTTGCGCCGATCCTTTCCGACAGAACCCGTTCATAGATCGGCCACATCGCCCTCCTGACAGATTTACCCTTTTCAGAGATAGAAATGTTTTGACCTCGCCCATCTTCCGAGCAGTTCCGTCGGTCCACCAGCCCTGCTTTCACCATGCGGTCCAGCAACCGCGATGTACCGTATTGGGGTAACAAAATCCGGTCTTTGAGTTCGAATGGACGGAGTCCGTCCGGGCCTGCCTTCTCGAGTTCGAGAAGCGCGTCATACCATGCAAGTGGCGGGTATCCTGCCGATTTCAGAGACGATTCGACAGCCTCAAGCAAAACGCGGCTTTTAGTCATGAGGGCTGTCCAGGCGGCCTCAGTAGCATGGTCAATCTCGTTCATATCCAGCACATATCATATACATGTAAGTGCATCAACCTTGACGTCGCATGTGACGCGCTATATATAGATGCAAATGCATCGACATATGGGATCATATCATGTCACAATCGCACCTCACAGAATTTGGGATATTCCTGCTCCGTATAGCACTCGGTATCATGTTCCTGGCGCACAGCCTGTTTCTCAAGCTCTTCATTTTCACACTTCCCGGAACGGCGCAGTTCTTCGTTTCGATCGGGCTGCCCGGCTGGTTTGCCTATATGATCTTTGCAGTCGAGGCGATTGCCGGTGCCCTTTTGGTCCTCGGCGTACAGGCTCGGTGGGTCGCGTCGGCGACCGTGCCCATCTTGGCCGGAGCAACCTGGGCTCACTCAGGAAACGGCTGGATGTTCGGATACGAGAACGGCGGGTGGGAATACCCGGCCTATCTGACGCTGCTTGCCGTCGTGCAAGGACTTCTGGGCGACGGCCGTTTCGCCCTCAGCCCCTCCTTCGCGCCCGGCAACGTGCAGATGGAGGGAGAGACAACATGAGCCTCCACCTCATTAGCCATGCGCTCTGCCCATATGTGCAGCGCGCAGCGATCTCGCTCACTGAGAAAGGTGTCACGTTCGAGAGAACTCACATCGATCTTTCGAACAAGCCCGACTGGTTTCTTGCCATATCTCCGCTGGGCAAGACGCCTGTCCTGGTTGTGAACGGGACGCCGATTTTCGAATCTGCGGTTATCCTCGAATATCTTGAGGATACACAACCCCACGCACTTCATCCGCACGACGCTCTCGATCGCGCCCGCCACCGTGCCTGGATTGAATTTGGATCTGCTGTCTTGAACGACATTGCGGGGTTCTACTCGGCGCCGAACGATAAAGCGTTGGAAGCAAAAGTCGCGGCGCTCCGCGCAAAATTCCTTCGGCTGGACGCGGAGCTTGGGGAGGGACCATGGTTCGACGGCCACCAGTTCAGCCTCGTCGATGTCGTATTCGGCCCGGTCTTCCGCTATTTCGACGTTTTTGACGCCATCGGAGAGTTTGGCGTCTTCACAGGGCTTGCCCGTGTAAGGGCCTGGCGATATGAACTGGAGCGTCGGGTTTCTGTGAAGAGTGCCGTCAGTGAAGACTACCCGACTCTTCTGCGTGACTTCATCAGACGGCGCAATTCTTACCTGTCCCAGATCATGCAGACAGGAGGGCCGAAGAAGACTGTTACACAGGTGCAATCGGCTGATCGCCGATCACTTGATATCGTTCTGTCGGGCCGCAGTGCAGAACCGGACGTTTGAGTTCGCTTGGTGAATACCCGCTCTGTCCCGCACATCGGATAGTCGCCGACTTTCCCTTGAAGGCCCGCAGCAGCCCCAACCGGCACTTGCCGGCATTCCATGCCCGTCCGTGCGAAGCGCCGGGTGACCTGCTGCCCCCACAGCGCAACCGGGAACAAACCACCGATCGCGCTGATGAATGGCTCAGGGATCGAAGAATCCGCCTGAGCTCAAACCCCCGGGAAAACTCCAGCCGTGTGGTCCGACAGAGGGCAGCACGTCAATCGCGGGTCAATCTATCCCGGTTGGTGGACCACTTTCAGGGGGCTACTCCAAAGGGCGGGGATGAGAAGCTCGTCGCAACGATGACAGGAACGCTTATTTCGCTAGTGGGGCGAACGGGCGTGGCGGGGTGACGATCGGGTCGGAGCAAAAATTAATCTGCGAGCCGCGCTTCTAGGACATGCCGCTGGACCTTTCCGCTGGTCGATCTGGGAAAATCCTCGAACGCGATGAAGCGAATTTCGCGCGGCCGTTTGTAGCCTGCGAGGTTGTCGCGGCACAAATTCATCAGCGCTTCGGCATCCGGCCCGTCCTTGCCGCGGGCGACAAAGGCCACCGGACTTTCGCCCCATTTCACGTCAAATGCCCGTACGACTGCGGCATCGACCACCCCGGGATGAGATAGAAGAACACGCTCGATCTCCGCAGGATAGACGTTCTCGCCGCCGGTCTTGATCAAGTATTTGGCCCGGTCCACAAAGTCGATGGTTCCGTCCGCATTGCGCCGGAACAAGTCGCCCATGTGGAAAAAGCCGTTGCGAAAGTCATGGGCATTGGCGTCGTCCGCGTTCCAGTACCCTGAAAACAATGTCGGACCCCGCACAGCCATTTCGCCTGGCGTTCCATCCGTCACTTCTTGGTCGTCGGGATCGACGAGCCGAACCTCGCAAAGTGCGCTGATGCGCTTGGAAAGGCGGTCCGGAGTCACACCTGGCGCAATTAGATCGGCGGACCCCGGCGGCAGGCCGGTTTCGGTTGCGCCGAAGGAATTCAGATAGGGTGTGTGGAGAAGGGCTGTCAGTTCCGCGATCTGATGCGGCGGCACCAGATCGGCCATGGCGCCGCAAACTTTGATACCCTTCAGCGGCAAAGGGTTGGCGCGTCGTTCTGCGATAAAGGCGTCCAGCGCACCGGGCATCATCACGAACCAGCCGATCCGGTGGCGCGACAGAGCCTCGTTGATGACCGCAGGCTGCAAACCGTCAACCATCACCACGGTTCCGCCCCGCAGGACCGTCGCCAACCCATGATCGGTGGACGCCATGTGGAACATTGGCGCCCAGGCGATAAACCCGTCGCCGGGGTCCAGCGCCAGCTGCGCCGCAAAAGCCATGGATCTGGCGATATGCGCGCGGTGGCTGATGAGCGCGCCCTTGGGCAGGCCCGTGGTCCCTGAGGTATAAAGGATCGTCAGACCAGCCTCTGGATCGTCGACCATGGTTCCGATGCGCGGGTCCGGTCCGGCCGCGGCAATGGCCGTTTCCAAATCCGGCCCGATAATCAGACAGGGCGTTGCCGCGACGGCCCGGTAAGCTTCTGAAAGGTCCGGTTCGACGACCGCGAGAACCGGCGCGACCAGATCTATGCAGTGCCGCAGTTCATCGGAAGCAAGCCGCCAGTTCAGACAGGCGACGATCGCGCCGATTCCCGCTGCGGCGAGTTCGACCTCCAGGTATTCAGAGCGGTTGTGCGACAGGATCGCAATCCTGTCGCCCGGCGCAACGCCCCTGGCCAGAAACACGGCAGCCAGACGATCGACCCGCTCCAGCAGCTCGGCATAGGTCAATTTCCTGCTGCCGTCCTCGATGGCCAGGGCGCGGGCGCAGTCTTGCGCGCGGGTTCGAAAGATCGAATACAGATCAGCGCGCCCCGCGCGGATGACGTCGGTCAGCATGGTTTACCCCTTGCCCGGCCTTCGGTTCAGAGACCCTGCGCCAGGCGCACGCCCTCATCAATGGCGCGCAGCGCATCCAGTTCAGCGGCCTCTTTTGCCCCGCCGATCATCGTAACCGGGACGCCGCGCGCGGCAAGCTCTTGGGCCAGGGTCCGTTCCGGTTCCTGACCGGTGCATAGCACAATTGTATCGGCCGCAATGACCTTTGGCATTCCGTCCGCGACGATATGCAGTCCCGCATCGTCGATACGTTCATAGGTCACGCCGCCCATTGCCTCGACCCCATGTTTGCGCAGCGCGTTGCGCAGGATCCACCCTGTCGAAACACCAAGCCCCGCGCCCGGTTTGGCCGTCTTGCGTTGCAGCATAACGACCTTGCGGCGCGACGGTTTCGGTGCCAGAGGGTCGCCCGCCAGGGCACCCGACGATACAAATTCGGGGTCCACACCCCAGGTTTCGCAAAAGACGTCGGAGTTGGCAGTCTTGGCGGGTTCGGTCACCAAGAACTCGGCCACATCATGACCGATGCCCCCTGCCCCCATCACGACGACACGGTCGCCCGCCAGACGGTCGCCGGACAGAATTTCGGCGTAAGTCGCGACGCTGTGATGGTCGATACCCGGCAGGTCGGGAATGCGCGGCATGACCCCGGTGGCGATAACCACATGGTCGAAGCCTTCAAGATCGCTCACGTCAGCACGCTGCCGCAGACGCTGCGTGACCCCGTGTTTTTGCATCTGACCGGCATAATACCGAAGGGTTTCGTCGAATTCGTCCTTGCCCGGTGCGGCGCGGGCCAGATTCAGCTGACCGCCCAGCTTGTCCTGCGCCTCGAACAGCGTGACAGCATGGCCCAGCCGCGCCGCCTCGGCGGCTGTGGCCATGCCCGCGGCACCACCGCCAACGACGGCCACTTTCTTTGGCGTGTCGGCTGGCGTATCCCGGAATTCCGTTTCACGCCCGGCCTTTGGATTGACCAGACATCCGACCGGACGGTCAGAAAAGATGAAATCCAGACAGGCCTGGTTGCAGGCGATGCAGGTGTTGATCTCGTCCGCGCGGCCCTCTCGCGCCTTTTTCACGAAATGCGGATCGGCCAGAAACGGGCGCGCCATCGAGATCATGTCCGCATCGCCAGAGGCAAGTATGTCTTCGGCAAGCTGGGGTGTGTTGATCCGGTTCGAGGCGACCACCGGGATCGACACGGCCGCTTTCACGTTGGCTGCCGCCTTGCGCCAGGCACCGCGCGGCACCGGATAGGCGATCGTCGGCACGCGGGCCTCGTGCCAGCCGATGCCGGTGTTCAGAATATCCGCACCTGCGGCCTCGATCTTGCGGGCCAGTGCGGCAATTTCATCGGCGGGCGCGCCGCCCTCGATCAGATCGGCCGCCGAAATCCGGTAGATGACCAGAAAGTCGGGGCCGCAACGTTCGCGCACCGCGCGCACGATCTCGACCGGGAATCGGTGGCGGTTCGCGGCGCTGCCGCCCCAGTCGTCTTGGCGCTTGTTGGTATGGGTGACGGTGAATTCGTTGATCAGGTATCCCTCGGACCCCATGATCTCGACGCCATCAAAGCCTGCGGCCTGCGCATTGGCGGCCGCCACGGCAAAATCCTCGATGGTACGGAGAATGTCGGCTTCGGTCATTTCACGCGGGATGAAACGGTTGATCGGAGCGCGGATCGGCGACGGGGCGACACAGCCTTCGATCTTGGCATAGCGCCCGGCGTGGAGGAGTTGCGCGCAGATCAGGCTGCCTTCGGCCTGCACCGCCTCGCAGATCGGGCGCAGGTCAAGCGCTTCTTCCGGGTCATCGATTCTCGGACCTTCTGGATCGAATATGCCCTCGGCATTGGGCGAAAACCCGCCGGTGACCAGAATCGCCGCCTCCCCCCGCGCACGCTCGGCGTAAAATGCGATCTGTTTGGCTATGCCGTCGGGCTCGGTTTCCAACCGCGTGTGCATCGACCCCATGATGACACGATTTCGCAACGTATGCTGGCCTGCGCGGATGGGCGAGAGCATGGTTTCAAAGCTTCCATCTGGTCTATTTTTCACTTTGGTTCTCCTCCTCAAAACTGCACTTGATCTACATTCTAACATCTGTTAGATTTTTTTGGAAAGAAGATTTTCGCTCATGGGGAGGAGCACCGATGCAATTCCAGCCTACAGACGATCAGAAGGCGTTTCGCGAGACCGCAAAGCGCTTCGCAACTGAAAGGCTTGCGCCCACATATCAAGAACGCGCCAGCGGCCATACATTCGACCGTGCGCTGATCAAGGAGATGGGCGCACTGGGGCTGATCGGGGCCGATCTGCCCGAGGAATTCGGGGGACTCGGCGAAAGCTCTGTCACGTCAGGGCTGATCGTCGAAGAGATCGCCTATGCTGATTTCAACGCAAGTTACGTGCAGCTTCTGGGCTCTCTCATGGGCGGAATGGTTGCCAAACATGCCTCCAAGGACATCGCGTCGGAATGGGTGCCCAAGGTTGTTTCGGGTGATGCTGTCATTGGCCTGGGCCTGACAGAGCCGCGCGGCGGTTCGGATGCGGCGAACCTGATTCTGAGGGCCGAGAAATCCGGCAACGGCTGGCGGCTGAACGGTGAAAAGACATCCATGAGTTTTGCCAGTCAGGCGGATGCGGCGGTCGTCTTTGCCCGTACCGGCGATCCTGACGGCGGCTCACGCGGGGTCAGCGCCTTTTTCGTCGATCTGAACCAGGAAGGCATCAAGCGCACCCATTTTGACGACATCGGCACCAAGCCTGTCGGGCGCGGCTCGGTTTTCTTTGACGATGTTTTCGTGCCGGCTGAAAACATGATGGCGGAACAGGACCGTGCCTTTGGCACGATCATGGCGGGCTTCGACTATTCCCGCGCACTGATCGGGCTGGAGTGCCTGGGGGCCGCGCAAGCGTCGGTGGATGAAACCTGGGCCTACGTTCAGGAGCGCGAGGCATTCGGGGCCCCAATCGTGCAGTATCAGGGTGTCAGCTTTCCCTTGGCCGAGGCCGAGACCCAACTTACCATGATGCGCCAGCTTTGCTATTACACGCTGGACCTGCGCGACCGTGGCCTGCCCCACACCTCTCAGGCCGCCATGTGCAAATGGTACCTGCCCAAAACCGCCTGCGAGATCCTGCACCAGTGCCTGATCCTGCACGGACATTACGGCTACACCACCGACCTGCCCCACCACCAGCGCTACAACGATGTGCTCGGCTTGCAGATCGGTGACGGGACCGCGCAGATCCAGAAGCTGGTGATCGCCCGCGAGAAGGTCGGTCGCATGGCGCTGCAGTATGACAAGAAGGCGAAGGGAGCCGCCAAATGAGCGGCCCCATCCTCGTCACTTCCGAGGGCAACACCGGCATCATCGAACTGGCCCGCCCCGAGAAATTCAATTGCCTGTCACTTGACGTGCATGAGCGCATTTCTGCTGCGCGGTCGGAATTCGAGGCGAACCCGGATATTCGGGCGATCCTCATCCGGGCGCAAGGCAAGAACTTTTGCACCGGCGCCGATCTGGTGGAAGTGAAAGGTAAATTGAACGATCCCGCCGCGCTGGACCATTTCATCGCCTTTGGCATGAACAACCTGCGTGCGCTTGAAACCTCCTCCCTCCCTGTCGTGGTGGCAGTGCAGGGGTTGTGTCTGGCCGGCGGGATCGAACTGATGCTGGCATGCGATGTGTGTTTCGCGGCCGAAAGCGCCCAGTTTGGCGATCAGCACGCGCAATTCGGGCTGATTCCCGGTTGGGGTGGCTCGCAGCGGTTGACACGGTTGATGGGGCAGCGCAGGGCGCTCGACCTGATGTTCTCGGCCCGCTGGCTCAAGTCGGACGAGGCCAAAGAGGCCGGATTGGTCAACTACATCGTGCCGGATGCGGACCTGCACAAGTCTGCGCTGGAATACTGCGAGAAAATCGCCACCCGTTCACGTCCCGGCATCGCCGAGATGAAGCGGTTGGCGCGCGAAGGCGCGGACCTTGGTATCGACCAGCAGATGCGGCTTGAGCGCGATGCCGCCGTGCGCGCACTGCCCAGCGATGACGTGGCGGAGGGCCTCGATGCATTCGAGAACCGGCGCGCCCCCGAATTCAAGGCTTGAGGACGAAACATGGATTTCATTTTGAACGACGAACAACGCCAGATTTACGACTATGGCGGCCAGCTGGCGCAGACATATGACAATGCTTATTGGCTGGAACACGCGCGCAAGCACGAGTTTCCCCACGATATGTTCAAGCAGGTTGCCGACGACGGTTTTCTCGGCATCATGGTGCCTGAGGAATACGGCGGCGCGGGCCTCGGTATGACCGAAATGGCGCTGTTCATGGAAGGCACCGCCAATCACGGCATTCCGCTTTTGATGATGGTGGTCGGGCCGACCATGTCGCTGGCTCATATCGCCAGCCACGGGAGTGAATTCCACAAGAAAGAGCTGCTGCCGGCGGCCTGCCGCGGTGATATCCAGTTCTGTTTTGCGATCACGGAACCGGGCGCCGGGTCGAACACGATGAAGGCCACTACGCTGGCCAAACGTCGGGGCAACCGGTTCAGCCTGTCGGGCGAAAAGACCTTTATCACTGGCGCCGAGGTCTCGGACTATTGCCTAGTCGTGGCGCGAACCAAGCCGCATACCGAGGTCAGCCGCAAGACCGACGGCTTTACCCTGTTCGCAGTGGATCTGAAGAAAAAGGGCGTCGACAAGCAGCGGGTGAAGATCTCGATCCCCCTGCCCGAGGAACAGTGGACCCTGTTCTTCGACGAGGTGGATCTGGGCCCGGAGGATGTGGTCGGCGAGGTGGACGAAGGGTTCTCGATCCTGTTCGACAGTCTCAACCCCGAACGCATCATCCTGGCCGCCCTGTGCTGCGGCATCGGCCGGTTCGCCCTGAACAAGGGCGTGGCCTATGCCTCCGAACGCAATGTGTTCGGCCAACCCATCGGTGCGCATCAGGGCGTGCAGCACCCGATGGCCAAGGCGCACACAGCGGTCGAGATGGCCAGCCTGATGACCCGTCGCGCGGCCTGGGAGTTTGACAACAAACTGCCGGCAGGGGCGTCGTCAAACATGGCAAAATACGCCGCCGCCGAAGCCGGGATCGAAGCGGTGGACGCCGCGCTGCAGGCGCATGGCGGATCGGGCTTCACCGAGGATACGGGACTATACGAGATGTACCCGCTGGTGCGCTTGTTGCGCACGGCGCCCGTGAACCGCGAGCTGTGCCTCAGCTTCATCGGCGAAAAGGTCATGGGTCTGCCGCGGTCTTATTGATCGCTCTGCCCGACATGGAGAACGACATGCAATTTGGAATGCGCTTCAGGCGGCAGGATGCCGCCGACAAGGTAAATGATCGCTTCTGGCACACGATCGAGGGCACACCGCTCGACGAGGTGCGCCGTATTCAGGAAGAGCGGCTGCGCGATCAGATGGCGTATCTCAAGGCGAACTCGACCTTCTATCAGGAAAAGTTCGCCGAGGCCGGTGTGGACTTCGACGATATCCGCACCATCGCAGACCTGCAAAAACTGCCCTATACCTACAAGACCGAGATCCGCGAAAGCCTCGCTGCCGAGCCGCCCTTTGGCAAGCACCGTGCCGCGCCCATGTCGGACATCATCCAGATGCAGGCCTCGTCGGGCACGACCGGCAGCCCCTCATATGTGGCCCTGACAGAATCCGACGCCGAGATGTGGCACGAGATGACAGCGCGCTGCTTCTTTGCCAATGGCGTGCGCCCCGGCGATATGGTGTTGCACGCGTTTTCGCTGGCCAAGGGCTTTGTCGGCGGCATCCCCGTGATGCAGGGGTTGCAGTACATGGGCGCAATCGACGTGCCTGTGGGGGCGGATGGCGGTGCCGAACGGCTGCTGCGTGCCTGCGCGGATACGCGCCCGCGCTGCATCGTTGGTGCTCCGAATTTCGTTCTGCACCTGGCCGAAAAAGCGCCCGAAGTGCTGGGCTGCAAGGCTAGTGAGTTGGGCGTGGAACAGGTCATCGTCGGTGGCGAACCCGGCGGCGGCATCCCTGCTATCCGCGCCAAGATCGAAGCGGCCTGGGGCGCGAAATGCTGTGAGATGCTGGGCGGAACCGATCTGGGCGTGACTTACTGGGCCGAGTGCGACGAACAGTCGGGAATGCATATGGTCAACATGGACTATATCATCACCGAATTGCTCGATCCCGATAGCGGCAGGATCATTCCCTGGGAAAAGGGCGCCGAGGGCGAGATGATCTATACCGCGATCGGCCGCCAGGCGAGCCCGCTCGTGCGGTTCCGGTCAGGCGACTATATCGAGGTCATCGACACCGAATGCGCCTGCGGGCGCACCGGCCCCAAGATCCGCTGCACCGGTCGCACCGACGACATGCTGATCGTGCGCGGGGCCAATGTATTCCCGTCCGCCATCAACAGCGTAATCACCGAGATGGTGCCAGACACCAATGGCGTCATGCGGATCGTCGCTGATTTCGAGGGCCACACCACGCAGGGCGCGCTGACGGTGATTGTCGAACGCGGCCCCGGTCGTGATCCGGCCGATGACGCCGCCCTCAAGAAGAAGATCGAGCAACGCCTGCGCGACGCGCTTGTCTTCAAGGCCGACGTTCACCTGGTGGCGGCTGACACTTTCGAAAAACCCGGCGCCGCCAAGGTCGCCTTTGTTCTCAGGGAATATCCGAACCTGCCATGACCAAAATGAAATCCCTGCTTGATACCGGGTCCGACGACTTTCGGGCAAATGACGCACACTACCGTGAAAAACTCTCCGATCTGCACGCGCTGCGGCTGCTGCAACGTGTCGGCGGCCCCAAAAAGGCGCGCGACCGGCATGTGGAGAAGGGCAAGATCCTGCCGCGGGAACGGATTGAACGCCTGATCGACCCGGGCACACCATTTCTGGAACTCGGAGAACTTGCCGGGTTGAACAAATACAATGGCGTGCCGCCGGGCGCGGGCATCATCACCGGGATCGGTGTGATCGAGGGCCGTCAATGCATGATCATCGCCAATGATGCCACGGTAAAGGGCGGCACCTATTTCGGCATGACATCGCGCAAACATGTGCGGGCGCAGAAGATCGCATGGAAGAACCGTCTGCCCGTTATCACCCTCGTGGACTCCGGCGGCGCCTTCCTGCCGGATCAGGAAAACATCTTTCCCGACGAAGGCCAGTTCGGGTCCATCTTTCACCAACAGGTTGGCATGTCCGGCGATGGTGTGCCGCAAATCGCCGTGGTCATGGGGCCCTGCACTGCGGGTGGTGCCTATATCCCCGCGCTCTGTGACGAAGTGGTGATCGTGCGCGGTCAGGGCTTTATGTATCTGGGCGGACCGGAATTGACCTTTGCCGCAACCGGCGAAAAGGTCGAAGCCGAAGAACTGGGTGGCGGCAAGATGCATTCGTCCGTCTCCGGCGTGACCGACCATTTGGCTGAAGATGACGCCCATGCTCTGGCCATCACGCGCGAAATTGTCAGCCATCTTGGCGAAAAACCCCAACCCCGCAAGACGCCCGAAGCGCCCCGTGCGCCCGCCTACCCGGTCGAAGAGATTTATGGACTCATCAGCCGCGACCCCAAGGTACCGACCGACAACCGCGAAATCGTGGCTCGGTTGGTCGATGAGAGCGATTTTCACGAATTCAAACCGCTTTATGGCGACACGATCATGACCGGCTGGGGTCGCATCCACGGCCACGAGGTCGGTATTCTCGCCAATACAGGTGTGCTTTTCGTCGAAGCCGCGCTGAAGGCCACGCATTTCATCAATCTCTGCGTGCAGCGTGATATTCCGCTGCTGTTCCTGGCCGATGTGAACGGCTTCATGGTCGGGCGCGAGGTCGAGCAGATGGGCATCGCAAAAGCCGGTGCGAAGATGATCACGGCCATGTCTTCGGCCCGGGTGCCGAAATTCACAATCATCACCGGTGGCTCTTACGGGGCCGGATACCTGGCGATGCTGGGCCGCCCGTTCCAGCCGGACGCAATGTTCGCCTGGCCGACGGGACGGTCGGCGATCATGGGGCCGGAACAGGCCGCCAGCGTGCTAGCTCAGGTCCGCGCGCAGATCAACGAACGCGAAGGCAGAAACTGGACCGCCGAGGAGGAGGAGGCCTTCAAGGCACCGATCCGCGAGGAATACGAAGATTTTCAGGGAGCCTATAATTTTGCTTCCAACCTTTGGATCGACAGCGTGATCGAGCCCTGTGAGACCCGTGACGTCATGGCGCTGATGCTAGATGTGACATCGCGCAGACCCAAGGTCGAGACCAACTTCGGCGTGTTCAGGATGTGAGGAGCGAACCGTGAAAATCAAAACGCTTCTGATCGCCAACCGCGGCGAAATTGCCTGCCGGATCGCGCGCACTGCGCGGGCCAGCGGTATCACACCTGTCGGCATACATTCGCAGGCCGACGCCAATGCCCTGCATGTCCGCGAGATCGGCAAATCTGTCTGTATCGGCGGCGGACCGGCCTCCGAAAGTTACCTGAAGATCGACGCGGTGATTGCCGCCGCGCAATCGGTGGGCGCGGATGCGATCCATCCCGGTTACGGCTTTCTGGCCGAAAACCCCGATTTTGCCCGCGCGGTCGAAGCCGCCGGCATGATATTCATGGGGCCGACGCCGGAAACGCTGGAACGTTTCGGCGACAAGGCCAGCGCCAAAGAGGCCGCCGTGGCGGCCAGCGTCCCGGTGATTTCGGGCGCCGAAGGTGCGCGGTCCGATCCCGAGCAGATTGCCGAGGAGGTGCGCCAAATGGGCCTGCCGGTGCTGCTCAAGGCTGTCGGCGGCGGTGGTGGGCGAGGGCAACGGCTCGTCACCGACGAAACCACGCTGGTCGAGGACATCGAAGGCGCGCTGCGCGAAGCAAAATCCACCTTCGGTTCCGAAGGGCTGCTGTTGGAGCGTTTCCTGCCCGAGGCGCGCCATGTCGAAGTGCAGATCGCAGGTGACGGCAAGGGCCATGTGGTGCACCTGTTCGAACGCGATTGCACGCTTCAGCGCCGTCACCAGAAGGTCATCGAGGAAGCCCCGGCCTGGGGATTGCCGCGCACGCTTCTGGACGACATCGCGCGCGACGCGGTGCGCCTCGGTGAAACGCTGGACTATCGCGGGCTGGGCACGGTCGAATTTCTGGTCGCGGGGGACGAATATTTCTTTCTTGAGGTGAACCCGCGCATTCAGGTGGAACATCCCGTCACCGAAGCGATCACCGGGCTGGACCTTGTCGCGCTTCACCTGCGCATTGCCGAAGGCGCGGGCCTCGGGCTGGTGCAGGAGGATCTGGCGATCAACGGCCATGCGGTCGAGGCACGGCTATACGCCGAAGATCCGGCGATGCAATTCGCCCCGTCGACGGGTACGCTCACCACGCTCAGCCTGCCATCGGGCCTGCGTATCGACAGCGGCGTCGAGGAAGGCGATGCCGTCACGCCCTACTACGACCCGATGATCGCCAAGCTGATCGTGCACGCGCCCGACCGGGAAACCGCATTGGCACGTCTGGCCACGGCGCTTGATCATGTCGCGGTCGAAGGTGTCGAAACCAATCGCGCCTTTTTGACGGCGCTGGCGCGAAACCATGAATTCGAACGGATGCAGGTGCATACCCGCTGGATCGACGGCAGGCTGGATGAGCTGACACAGGCACCCGGCCTGACCCGCCCCGATCTGTGGAAAGCAACCGCTGCCATTCTCTTCGTGACCCAGTCGCGCAGCGACACAAACGCCAATCCCTGGACCAACCGTGATGCCTTTACCGGCTGGCGGCTTGGACTGGGCGGCGATGCGATGGAAGCGGGGCAGCGCGTGACGCTTACCGATTCTGACGAGGTATCCGAGGAATTGCGCGTCAGTCCTGTCAAACCGGGTGCCAGATACACCGTCTATTCGGAAAACGGCGAGGCGCTGACACTGTCGGCACGCGAAATCACGCCGGGCCGTTGGCGCCTGAACGAGGGCGACACTGTCCACCTGATCGAGGCACGTCTGCATGCCGGCGTGATCGAACTGGGCACGCCCGAAGGCCGCCTGGTTTTCCGCCCCGCCGCGCCCCTTGCCTTTGCCGGCGGCGATGCCGCGGCGGATCGCGCCGTGACCTCTCCGCTGACCGGCATGATTGTCGAAATCAAGGTCTCCGATGGTCAGAGCGTGGCCGAAGGCGACGTGGTTGCGGTCATGGAATCCATGAAACTCGAAATCTCGATCCGGGCGGCCGCGGCCGGGATCGCCAGCCACATATCCGTCTCGAATGGAGACATGGTCGACCGGGGCCAGGTCATCGCCGAGATTCTGCCATCCGAGGAGTGATGAAATGAGCGACTTTCCCAAATTCGTAGAATTTCGTGAAGAAGGCCCGCGTGAGGGTTTTCAGATCGAAAAGAAGATTTACCCGATCGAAGAGCGGATCGAACTGATCGACATGCTCAGCGAAACCGGCTTGAAACGCATTCAGGTCGGCAGCTTTGTCAGCCCGAAATACGTTCCTCAGATGGCGGACACCGGCGAGTTGTTCCAGCGTATCAAGCGCAAACCGGGCGTGAACTACACATCGCTGTGGCTGAACGACAAAGGGTTTCGCAAGGCCCTGACCGCGCATGAGGTCGATATCGACCCGCGTCTGCTGTTCTATCCTTCCGAAGCATTCGCCCAATCGAACAACAATTGTTCCTCGGCCGAGATGCGGGAAAAACAACGTGACTGGGTCCGTCTTTACAAGGAAGAGGGATATACCGTCGACGCGGCCTATGTGATGACCGCTTTCGGCTGCAACCTCGAGGGCCCCATCCCCCAAGAACGCATCTTGGACGATTTCCGCTTTATCCTTCAGCTATGCGAAGAAGAGAACATCCCCGTGCCGATCCTCGTGGTCGCCGACACCATGGGTTGGGGAAACCCCGAGGCGGTCAAACGGATGATCGGCGCCCTGCGCGAATTGGCGCCCGAGGCGCGCATCGGTATGCACATCCATGACACACGTGGGCTGGGGATCGCCAACGTTTATGCGGCCCTGTCGATGGGCGTGGACATGTTCGAAAGCTCCGTCGCCGGTCTTGGCGGCTGTCCTTTCGCGGGCCACGGCCACGCGCGCGCCGCAGGAAATGTCTGCACCGAGGATGCAGTGTTCCTGTGTCACGAGCTCGGCATCGAAACCGGCATTGATCTGGACAAGCTGATCGCAGCGGCGGTCAAAGCAGAAGAGATCATCGGTGTGCCGCTCATGGGCCGGGTCATGCACACCGGCGGGTTGGACAAATACCGCAAGTCACGCTGAGGGAGCAAGAAGATGACAAAAGCACTTGACGGAAAGGTCGTTCTGGTCACCGGGGCCGGCGGTGGGATCGGGCGTGATATCGCCTTGATGGCAGCTACCGAAGGCGCCGCCGTGGTGGTCAATGATCTGGGCGCATCCCTGAAAGGCACCGGTCAGACAGAAACTGCGGCGCAGAAAGTCGTCGAAGAGATCAGGGCCGCTGGGGGCGATGCCATTGCCGATGGCGGCTCTGTCACCGATCCCGATGCCGCGCGCGCGATGATCGAAGCCGGGGTCAAGGAATTCGGTCGCATCGACGCGGTGGTAAACAACGCCGGCATTCTGCGCGACGGTTACTTCCACAAGATGACCTATGAGGATTTCGACGCGGTGGTGAAGGTCCATCTTTATGGTGCCTTCAATACCAGCCGCGCGGCCGCCGACTATTTCCGCGAACAGGAAAGCGGCGCGCTCGTGCACATGACCTCGACCTCGGGGCTGATCGGCAATCTGGCGCAGGCGAATTATTCGGCGGCAAAGCTGGGCATCGCGGCCTTCTCGAAATCGGTAGCGCTCGACCTGAAACGCTGGAACGTGCGGTCAAACTGCATCGCGCCCTTCGCCTGGAGCCGGATGATATCGTCGATCAAGACCGACACGGAGGAACAGAAGGCGCGGGTCGAGAAGGTCAAGAAGATGACCCCCGCCAAGGTCGCGCCGATGGCCTGTTACCTGATGAGCGACCGCGCGGCGGATGTGTCGGGGCAAATCTTTGCAGTGCGGATGAACGAGATATTCCTGTTCAACCAGCCCCGCCCGCTCCGGTCCGTCCACTCCGGTGACGGCTGGACCGCCGATGAAATCGCCGAGCGCGCCATTCCCGCGCTCAAATCGCAATTCACACCGCTCGAAGTTTCGGCGGATGTCTTTTCGTGGGATCCGGTCTAATGGGAAAACGCAAAGAAAAAATCAGCTCCGACATTGCCTGGAGCACCCCCGACAAGATCTGCGTGCGCGGGCTCGACTTGCCGAACGAAATCCTCGGCCACATGAACCTGGGCGATCTGGCCTTTCTGCAATTGACGGGCCGCAAGGCCACGCTCGAGGAAAGCCGCGTCTTCAACGCCATCATCATCACCCTTGTCGAACATGGCATCACGCCATCGGCCCTGGCGGCGCGGATGACCTATATGGGGGCGCCGGAATCGCTTCAGGCGGCTGTGGCGGCTGGCTTGTGTGGGCTGGGCACCGTCTTTGTCGGTTCTATGGAAGGTGCCTCGAAAATGCTTTACGAGGCACTGCCACAGGACAAGTTGGGCACCGGTGTCGATCTGGATGCGCTGGCCGTCGAGACGGTGGAAAAATTCCGCGCCCGCAAGATGATCGTGCCGGGGCTCGGACATCCGGTGCACAAGCCGGTCGATCCGCGCACACCTCGCCTGTTCCAGATCGCTGCCGAGAACGGCAAGTCCGGTGAATACATCGAGTTGATCCAGAAAATTCAGGCCGTTGCCGAAGAAAAATCGGGTAAGATGCTGCCGATTAACGCCACCGGGGCGATCGGAGCAATCTGCTGTGAATTTGGCTTCCCCTGGAAGATCGTGCGGGGCTTTGGCGTCATGGCACGCGCCATCGGTCTGGTCGGTCATATCCTCGAAGAGAGCGAAAACCCGATTTCCTATGAGCTTTGGCAGCGTGCCGAGCAGGAAATTCTTGAAACGTCGGGTTCAGGAGCGAAGTAACCGATGCAGACGTCAGCCCCAGACACTCACACCGATCTGCGCGACGCCTTGCGCGCACTTTGCGCGCAGTTTCCGCCAGAATATCATCGCAAGTTCGGCGAGGATGAAACCTACCCCGAGGAATTCGTCGATGCGCTGACCCGCGAGGGCTGGCTCGCCGCGATGATCCCAGAAGAATACGGCGGCTCGGGTCTGGGCCTGACGGAAGCCTCGATCATCATGGAGGAGGTGAACCGCTGCGGCGGCAACGCGGGCCATTGCCACGGGCAGATGTACAATATGGGCACGCTGCTGCGGCATGGTTCGGAGGAGCAGAAACAGAAATATCTGCCCGGCATCGCCAGCGGCGAATTGCGCCTGCAATCCATGGCCGTGACCGAACCGACCACCGGCACCGACACCACCAAACTGAAGACCACGGCGGTGAAAAAGGGCGACCGGTATGAGATCAATGGCCAGAAGGTCTGGATCAGCCGTATCCAGCATTCCGACCTGATGATCCTGCTGGCACGCACCACGCCGCTGGCCGAGGTCAAGAAGAAATCGCAGGGCCTGTCGATCTTCATGGTCGATCTGAAAGAGGCGATCGGCAACGGCATGGAGGTCCGCCCCATCGCCAATATGCCCGGCCACGAAACCAATGAAGTGTTTTTCGACAACCTGGAAATCCCCGCCGAGAACCTGATCGGGACCGAGGGGCGCGGATTTTACCATATTCTTGACGGGCTGAACGCCGAACGTACCCTGATTGCGGCGGAATGTATCGGTGATGGATACTGGTTCGTCGACAAGGCCCGCACCTATGCCGGCGACCGCATGGTCTTTGACCGCCCCATCGGCCAGAACCAGGGCGTGCAATTCCCTATCGCCAGGTCCTATGTGAACATCGAGGCCGCCAATCTGATGCGCTTTGAAGCCTGCAGGCGGTTCGATGCTGGGCTGGATTGCGGAGCACAGGCGAATATGGCCAAGCTGCTGGCTTCGGAGGCCAGCTGGGAAGCGGCCAATGCCTGCATCCAGACCCATGGCGGCTTCGGTTTCGCACGGGAATACGATGTCGAGCGCAAGTTCCGCGAGGCGCGCCTCTATCAGGTCGCCCCGATCTCGACCAACCTGATCCTGTCATATGTCGGAGAACATATCCTCGGCATGCCAAGATCGTTCTGAAGGCCAGGATTATGGGTGAGATCGACCTTGACGCGCTGGCGCCCTGGCTGGGACGCACCGAGACTAAAGAAGACGTTCTGACGGAGGGGCTGATCGACAAATTCCGCGCCACGCTCGGTCCGCATCTTTGGGACGGATCAGGCGATGTCCCGCTGGGAATTCATTGGTGCATTTCCCTTGATACCGTGCCAGCGACCGCCCTGTCAGAAGACGGCCATGCCGCAAGGGGTGGATTCCTACCCCCTGTCCCGCTGCCCGCCCGGATGTGGGCCGGCGGCGATGTTAAACATATCGCGCCGCTGAAAATCGGCGAAACCATCACCCGGCGCTCTTCGATCAGGGATATTGTGGCCAAGCAGGGCCGTAGTGGACCATTGGTGTTTGTGACCGTCGAACATGAGTATCTGAGTGGCAACCGGCTTTGTATCCGGGAGCAGCAAACGATCGTTTATCGTGAGATTTCCACCCCCCGCACGGGCGAGAGCGCAGCTGACGCGGGTGACCCCACCACGCTTAGATCGACGCTGACACCGGATCCTGTTCTTCTGTTTCGCTATTCGGCGCTGACGTTCAATGCCCATCGCATTCACTATGATTACGTCTACGCCACCGAAACCGAAGCCTATTCCGGGCTTGTTGTGCATGGCCCATTGCAGGCCACGCTGCTTCTGAATCTGGCGGCGGATGCGTTGAAAACATCGCCCCACCGGTTTTCGTTCCGCGGCCTCGCGCCACTCACCCTGCCCTGCGAATTGCAACTGCACAATGAAGAGACCGGCACCTCCGGGACAGTCTGGTGTCAGGATCAAAACGGTCTTCGAAGCTTTTCCGCAGAGTACGCGGCTGTCTGATCGGTTTCCTTTGGTAGCGGATTCAGTTGTTGACCACTTTTTTTTTCTAACATCTGTTAGGCTGCGCGGAGAGACTTGGTAAAATAGACCAGGCAAACCTCTGAATTAAGAGGTGGGAGGAGGAACGATGCGAGGAAAACTCGTAACCAACGGAAAACCGTGCGGTCAGGCTATGCGTGCCTCCATGAGGTGTTGGGGAAAAGCACGGGTTGTAACATGACCACGAATAACGGGCACGTATCGTCACCGCTTGCGGTGCGTGGCGCAACTTTGAAATTTGGCGGTGTGACCGCGCTCGACGATGTGAGCATCTCCGTGGCCGACGATGAATTGCTTGCAATTATCGGTCCGAATGGTGCCGGAAAAACATCACTTCTGAACGTGACTGCGGGCTTCTACCGTCCGCAGAAGGGCCGTGTCGAATTGTCCGGGCAGGACGTGACCGGCCTGCGTGTTGACCAGATCGCCCGGCGCGGTCTGGCGCGGACGTTTCAGGGCACCCATCTTTTTGCCGGGCAGACGGTGGTGGAAAACATTATGATCGGCCGCCACATGCTGATGAAATCGAATGTAGTCCAGGCCTTTTTCCAGTTCGGTCCCGTGATGCGCGAGGAATCGGAACATCGTGAAGCCGCAGAGGAGATCATCGATTTTCTCGAGATCGAGGCAATCCGCAACCGGCCCGTGGGCACGTTGGGGTATGGGTTGCGCAAGCGTGTCGATCTGGGCCGTGCATTGGCGCAGGAACCGTCGATCCTGCTGATGGATGAACCGATGGCCGGCATGAACTCGGAGGAAAAAGAAGACCTGGCGCGCTTCATTCTCGATGTGCGCGAGGCGCGCAAGATTCCGGTAGTTCTGGTGGAGCACGACATGGGCGTCGTGATGGACCTTGCCGACCGGATCGTGGTGCTGGATTTCGGGCGGGTCATCGCCGAAGGCACCCCGGAAGAAATCCAGAAGGACCCGGCTGTCATAAAGGCATATCTGGGGTAGCGGCATGGTCAAACAACGGACAGCAATGGTCTTTTCGGACCCAGCAGTGACACATAGCGAAACCCTGCCGCAGGTTTTGCTCGCGCGAGCGACATCCACACCGACCAACCTCGCCGAACGGCACAAGCGCCTGGGCATCTGGCGTGAATTCACCTGGGCCGATGTTCTTGACAGGGTTCGCGCCCTGGCTCTCGGGTTGGAGAACCTGGGCTTGTCGGCTGGCGAATCCGTCATGATGATTGGCGAAAACGAACCCGAACATTTCTGGGCTGAATACGCCGTCCAGTCGTTAGGCGGCAAAGTCCTGTCTGTCTATCCGGATCAAAACGCTGAAGAGATTCTGTATCTGGCCGAAGACTCGCAAACGCGGGTTTTTCTGGCGCAGGATCAGGAGCAGGTCGATAAATGCATCGAGATTGCGGGCAAGTACTCGGGCGCCCTGGCGGTCGTTTACTGGGACGATTCCGGTCTGTGGGGCTATGATCATCCCCTGTTGCATTCGTTTGAAAGTGTGAGCGCGGCAGGGCGTCAGATCCACGCCAAGGAACCCGCCAGATTTGAAGAACACGTAAAACGTGGACGGGCGGACGATACCGCCTTGCTGTCCTATACTTCGGGGACCACGGGAAAACCCAAGGGCGTTGTCATCAGCCATCGCTACCTGTTCGACAATTGCTCGCGGGTGATGGGGGCAATCGAAATCGCGCCGGGCACCGAATACCTGACCTACATTTCGCCTGCCTGGGTCACGGAACAGATTTTCGGCCTGTCGATCGGTTTGATCGCGCCCATGGTCGTCAATTTTCCCGAAGGCCCTGAAGACGTACTGACCAACATTCGCGAACTGGCGGTTGATGCACTGGTGTTCAGTCCGCGCCAGTGGGAAAACCTCGCCTCCATCGTTCAGGCCCGGATGCTGGGCGCGGGCAAGTTCCGCAATGCGATGTACAATTGGGGCATGAAGGTTGGCCGCAACGTTTACGTCGAGCGGCTGGAAGGGCGTAGCCCCAGCCTTGCCGCACGCCTGCAGCTTCCCTTTGCCGAAGCTCTGGTGCTGCATCACCTGCGCGACAATCTTGGCCTTGGTAAGGCCAAAAACGCAATGAGCGGCGGCGCCCTGATGGCACCTGACGTCTTTCGTATGTTCCACGCGATGGGGGTTAAGCTGCGGAACGTGTATGGCGCGACCGAAATCGGCCTTCTGACCGCGCATGTCGGCGAAAGCTATCAGCTGGAAACCAGCGGCAGCTGGATGCAAAGCAACACGAACTACGGCGAACCGCTGGAATACAGGGTCTCGGACGAAGGGGAGCTTCAGGTGCGTGGCGGATCGGGCTTCGGCGGCTATCACGGCAAGCCCGAAAAGACCGCAGAGGTGCTGACCGAAGACGGTTGGTACAAGACCGGTGATGCGGTCTCGATGACCGACGACGGCGAGCTATTGTTCTTTGACCGTGTCAAGGACATGCGCCGCCTGGCAAACGGTCACAGCTATCCGCCGCAGTTCATCGAAACGCGGTTGCGGTATAGCCCCTTCATCAAGGACCTCATGACATTGGGCGACGAACGCCGGAATTTCGTCAGCGCGCTTATCAATATCGATATGGAAGTTCTCGGGCGTTGGGCGGAAGAGAACAAGATCAGCTTTTCGACCTACACCGATCTGTCGCAGAAACCCGAAGTTCTGGACCTTATCAAAGGCGAAGTGGCGCGCATCAATGCGCTCCTGCCCGAAGGCTCGCGCGTGGCACGTTTTGCGAATTTTCCCAAGGAACTCGACCCGGATGAAGGCGAGTTGACCCGCAGCCGAAAGCTTCGCCGGGCCTTTCTGGAGGAACGGTATGCCAAGCTCGTCGAGGCGATCTATGCTGGCGATGACGAGACAGATCTCGAAATCGCTGTGACCTATCAGGACGGTCGTCAAGGCGTTCTCAAGACCACGGTTCGCGTGTCGGATGTTGAAAACGCATCGAAGGCTGCCAAGCGGCAGTCCAAATCTTAAAGGAGGTCGGCGACAATGGTCTATTTCATCAATGACATCATTACCGGGGCTTTGATCGGCCTTCTGTATTCGCTGGTGGCCATGGGCTTTGTTGTGATTTATCGCGCCAGCAAGGTGTTCAACTTCGCGCAGGGCGAGCTTGTGATCATCGGCGGGTTCATCGTCTGGTTCACAACGATGCAAGCGGGGCTTAGCCTTTGGTTGTCGATACCCCTTTCGCTGGTTCTGGCCGGGCTGGTCGGGTACGCAATCGAACGGATTTTCCTGACAAAGCTGATCGGTGAATCGGTTTTCTCGATGGTCATGGTCACCGTCGGTCTTCTGATCCTGCTGCGCGGTCTGGTGCTGCTTGTGTTCGGTCCCGCCGTGCGGCCCTTCCCGATCATTTTCCCGCTGAAACCCTTGTTCCTCGGCGACATGTTGATCCCGATGAACCTCCTGATAGGCGGGATCATCACCATTGTCGCCGCCGTCGGCCTGTCGTGGTTCTTCAACCGGACCCGGTCCGGCCTGCGGATGACCGCCGTGGCGGAAGACCACGTCGTGGCCTCCTCGATGGGCATTTCGGTGAAAGGCTCGATTGCCTTTGCCTGGGTTCTCGGGGCAATCCTGTCCACAATTGGTGCGATGATCTTTCTCAGCGGCAAATCGCTGACCTTCCTGGCCTCGGATATCGGGTTCGCGGCCCTGCCGGTGGCGCTGTTTGCCGGGCTGGAATCCATCGGCGGGCTGATCCTTGCGGGCGTGATTATCGGCATCGTCCAGAGCCTGACAACCAACTATCTTGACCCGCTGATCGGAGGGTCACTGGGCAGCGTTGTCCCCTATATCATCATGCTTGCCATTCTGCTGATCCGACCGACCGGCCTGTTCGGCTGGCGCACAATTGAACGGGTGTAATCCATGGACCCTTCCGGCGTATTCCCGACAAGCTATCGCAGTGACAGACGTTTGATCCGAACGCGCTGGCAGTTTCTGGCCCTCGTCGTATTCATGGCTCTACTGCTGTTGGCGCCTTACCTGGTGAGCAGCCGTATCATCGCTATCCTGAATATGATGATGATCAGCGCCGTCATCGCCGTCGGGCTTCAGATCTGCACCGGCTATGCGGGCCAGATCAACCTGGGTCAGGCGGCTTTCATGGGGGTCGGGGCCTATACGGCCTCGATACTGGCCTCGAAGACCGGCCTTACGTTTCTGCTGACCATTCCTCTGGCCGGGCTCTCGGCTGCGCTGTTCGGCTTTCTCTTTGGCTTGACCGCGGCGCGGATCAAGGGGTTCTATCTGGCACTGACCACGATTGCAGCTCAGTTCCTGTTCCACTTTGCCGTATTGAACCTGCCGTCTACCTGGCTGGGTGGATCGAACGGTATCACCGTGCCCCCGGCCGAGCTTTTCGGGCTGCGATTTGTCAGCGAATCTTCGCAGTTCTATCTGAATTTCGCGGTCACCGCGATCATGGTGGCGGGCGCGTTCGGGATCGTTCGGTCACGCTTCGGCCGTGCCTTCGTGGCGGTCAGGGATGATGACGTGGCCGCGGGTATAATGGGGATCAATGTCGCGGCCACAAAGGCAAATGCCTTCCTGATCGGCGCTTTCTATGCGGGCGTCGGCGGGGCGCTTTGGGCCTATCTGATCCGCTTCGTGGGGGTAGACCAGTTCACCCTGTTTCACTCGATCTTCTTCGTCGCGATGATCATCGTCGGCGGGATGGGTTCAATCGTGGGGGCCCTGATCGGCGTCTTCATTATCCGCATCATCCAGGAAATTATCGCGACGGTCGGCCCCAATATCGCCGACTCGGTATCATTCCTTGGCGGTGACATCGTGTTCGCTGGCATGAATGTCGTTCTTGGCGGCGTGATCGCATTGTTTATGATCCTCGAACCCAAGGGGCTGATGCACCGCTGGAACATCCTGAAGTCGTCATACCGTATCTGGCCGTTTCCTTACTGAGAAATAGAGCGGCTCTAAACCTGGGAGGAAGAATATGACTTACCAATCGAATCGAGGTCTTCGCGGCTTTCTGGCTGCGGCTGCCTTGGCGGCCGCGGCGACCATGCCTTTGAAGGCGCAGGCCGAAGAGACCTATAATCTGGCCCTGCTGTCGGACTTTTCCGGCCCTTATGCTGACATCATGCCCATTCTGGCCGGCGGACGTGAGGCTGTGTTCACCTGGTGGAATGAAACCCGCGGCAAGGAACTTGGCGTCACGCTGAACTACAAAAACTACGAAACCCGCTATGACGCGGCACAGGTGGCAAGTCTCTGGCCCGGGATCAAATCGGAACTGGACCCGATTGCGGTTGTCGGCCTCGGCGGGCCCGACGTCGCGGCCCTTTCCGAACGCCTGCCGGAAGACAAAATCCCGATGTTCATGGCCACAGCGGCCTACGGTTTTGCCTGGCAACCGGATGCCTGGATTTTCAACCCACGCCCGACCTATTCGCACGAAAGTGTCGGCTTTCTGAACTGGATGCGTGAACAGCGCGGCGGAGACGAACCGCTCAAGGTTGCGATCCTCGCCTCAGAAGCATCGCCTGCCTATGTCGACATGGCAAAGGGCATTGAACTCTATGCCGAAGAGCACCCCGAGGAGATCGACCTCGTCGAGGTCATCTATACCGAAGTTCAACCCACCGATCTGACGGGGCAAATGCGCCGCGTTGTACGAGCCGGGGCCGAGGTGCTGGTAATCCAAACGAACACCTCTATCGTGGTTGCCGCGAAACGTGGGCTGCAGGCCAACGGGGCGAACATCCCGATCATGATGAGTTCGCATAACGGGCTTCCAGCCTCGGGTAGCGCGCTTGGCGGGCTTGAGCAAATGGAGGGGGACTTTGAAGCCTACGGCATGGTGATTGCGGCCGATGAGGACACTCCCGCGCGACAATTCTACGAGACATTGGTTGCCGATTACGGACTCGAAGCACCTTGGAACGTCGTGACCGCAATGGGCGTATCTCAGGGTCTCTATACCGTGACCGTGATCGATCACGCGATCGAGGCGAACGGCGCCGAGGGCCTGACCGGAGAGATGGTACGTGAGGCGCTTTTTGCCAAACCGATCACCACCGAAGAAACCCATGGGTTCCTGCCGACCTTGTCCTTTACGCCAGAAGCACCGTTCCCATTGGAAGGCCTCAAAGTGAATGTGGGCACCGTCAAAGATGGGAAAATCACCATCGCGGCAACGGGTGTCGACGTTCCGCAAGTTGAGAAATGGTGAATTAATCCGGGCGCCGCAGTCGCGGCGCCCGTTCTGATCCTTAGCCCCGGGCAATATGACCATGCTGGAACTCAACAACGTAGAGGTGACATATTCCGACGTCATCCTGGCGCTCAAAGGCGTGTCCATGACAGTCCGTGCGGGACAATGTGTTGCTCTGCTCGGTGGCAATGGCGCAGGAAAAAGCACGACGCTTAAAGCCATCTCGGGAACGCTCAAATCCGAGGATGGAACCGTTTCGGCGGGGTCCATCGTTCTGGACGGAACTCCCATTCAGAACATGGAAGCCTCGGAAGTCGTGAAGAACGGTCTCATCCATGTGATGGAAGGGCGGCGCGTTTTGCGGCATCTGACGTCAGAGCAAAACCTGATCGTCGGCGGGCACATGGTGCCCAACTCCGCCGAGCTGAAAAAGCGCCTGGACCATGTTTACACCTTGATGCCCCGGCTTGCGGACCTGCGCAACCGCACCTCTGGCTTCATGTCTGGTGGCGAACAACAACTGCTGCTGATCGGCCGGGCCATGATGGCCAGCCCCAAGATCATCGCGATCGACGAACCGTCGTTGGGATTGGCCCCGATGATGGTCCGGGATGTTTATGAAGTGCTCAAGCAGCTCAAGTCAGAAGGCACGACCTTCTTCCTGGTCGAACAAAACAGCGCCGCGGCGCTATCGATCGCCGACTATGCCTATGTGATGGAGAACGGCCGGATCGTGATGGACGGCCCTGCCGACAAGCTCGCTGACAACGAGGACATCAAGGAATTCTATCTCGGCGTAACCGCATCGGGCGAGCGCAAAAGCTATCGAGATATCAAACACTATCGCCGCCGGAAGAGATGGCTGGGATAGAAAGGAGCGAAGATGAGTAACCTGCTTTCCATCAAAGGTCGTACCGCATTTGTAACCGGAGCGGGGCAAGGCGTTGGTCGGCAAGTCGCGCTTTATCTGGCGGAACACGGAGCCGGTGCCATCGTTGTCAACGATTTTCACGCCGAACGGGCCGAAAGCGTTGCCGCGGAAGTGGAGGCAGCGGGTGCAAAGGCTCTGCCGCTCGCCTTCGACGTCTCGGATTTCGACGCGGTTGGCGCGGCGTTTGCCGAAACGCAGACCACATTTGGCGGCGTGGATATTCTGGTCAACAATGCGGGCAACGCCGGGCCGACATCGCGGCTCGACGATCTGGTCCCTTTTTGGGAATCCGATCCCGATGAATGGCGCCGCTGGATGGCCACCAATTTCGATGGGGTGCTGAACTGCACCCGTCACGCCATGCCGTTGATGGTTAACAGTGGCTATGGGCGCATTGTGACCGTCATTTCCGACGCCGGCCGTGTCGGTGAACCGCATCTGGCGGTTTATTCCGGGGCCAAGGCCGGTGCGGCCGGCTTCATGCGGGCAATTGCAAAGGCCGGCGGCCGGTTCGGGATCACCGCGAATTGCGTCGCCTTGGGGGGCACAAGAACTCCGGCTGTCGCCGACCTGATCCCGGATGCAGAGACCGAGAAGCGGGCATTGTCGCAATACGTGATCCGCCGTCTGGGCGAGCCGGAAGACCCCGCCGGAATGATCCTGTTCCTCTGCTCGGATGCTGCCAGCTGGATCACCGGACAGACCTATCCAGTGAATGGTGGGTATTCGTTTGCCTGCTAGAGTAGACATCGACCAACCGCCGCCTCTAGGTGGCGTCGTCCGAAAAAACGCTGTCATTATCTGCCCCGAGTTCAGGGGGCAGATTCGGTGTTGCGGTTTCGAAGCCATCAAATTTCAACGGCTGGACAATAAAAGTCTCGGCCTTGCCGCCGTCATGCGTAATCTTGCGCAGCAGCTGGCGCGCACGCACATGGGGGTCGTCCAACGTTTCGACCAGGGAATTGACCGGACCCCATGGCACCCCCGCCTTATCCAGAAGGTCGCCCCATTCGGCGCGCGTCTTGCCAACCAGAATCGCCGCGATTTCTTCGCGCAGCGCGGCCTTGCGGGCGACACGGTCGCGGCCTGTCAACGGCGCAAGATCCGCCCTGTCGATCACATCGCAGAACGGTTTCCAGAACCAGTCCTCATGCGCGATGGACAAGGTCAAGAGCTTGCCGTCTTTGCAGGTGAACACGCCATAGCCCGGCTCGGCGATAAATTCGCCCAGCGGTGTTCCATTGGCGGCGGGAACGAGGAATGCGGTCAACATCGAAACCACCGCATCCGACATGGACACGTCCACGTAACGCCCCTGCCCTGTGCGCTGGCTCGACACCACCGCCGACAGGATTGCGATCGCCGCGAACAACGCCGCGCCAACATCCGCAAGGGGGATCGGCGGCACAGGGCCGGGCTGCTTTGCATCGGCCTGATCGGCCAGCAAACCGCCAACCCCTTCATAGCTCAGGTCATGGCCAGCCCTGTCACGATAGGGGCCGTCCTGCCCGTAACCCGAAATCGATACATAAACCAGCCGCGAGTTGACACTACGCATGTCCTCGAAACCGGCACCCAAGGCCGCAAGCTTGCCAGGGCGGAACCCTTCGACGATGACATCCGATTCCTTGGCCAGTTCGCGAAACCGTGCCAGCCCCTCGGCCGATTTCAGATCCAACGCAACGCTGCGCTTGCCTCGGTTCAGTGCCCGGAACAAGGGCGGAAATTGCCGGGCCGGATCACCGATGCCCGGGCGTTCAATCATGATCACCTCGGCTCCCATGTCGGACAACAGCATTGTGGCATAGGGACCGGGAAACTGTTCGGCAAGGCTGAGGATTTTCAGGCCGGCCAGGGGTGCAGTGCTCATATCAATCTCCAGTTCTTTTGTTTTCCACGTGCGGGTCCGCCCGAGTGCAGCGTAAATCGCCGCAAAAGACAAGGCGAAAAACCAATAATATGTATAATTATCAGGAGCTTAGCATGAGTGAGGCAAAGCAGACGCTATTCGTTGAGCGGGTCGCAAAAACTGAATGGATTACCTTCCAGCGCACCGAACAGCTCAACGCAATGTCAACGCAGATGCTGCGCGAGATGGCGGCAGCACTGGAATCGGCGCTGGCCGACGATGGGGTGCGTACAATTGTCCTGACCGGCTCTGGCCGGGCATTCTGCGCCGGTGCCGATCTGAAAGAAGTTGCTGGCGCCAAACATGCACCAGGCGAGCCGGATCTTCTGGATCTTGTCGATCACACGTTTGGGCTTATGCGACATGGCCCGAAACCGGTGATCGCCGCAGTGAACGGGCTGGCGATGGCGGGCGGTTTGGAAATGGTGATGGCCTGCGATCTGGTCTTTGCCGCCGAAAGCGCGCAACTGGGCGACGCACATTCCAACTTTGGCGTCTTTCCCGGGGCCGGCGGTGCGGCGATCCTGCCGCGTAGGATTGGCCTGAACCGCGCGAAATACCTGCTGTTCTCGGGCGAGAACGTTTCGGCACGGGACATGATGGACTGGGGACTGGTGAACAAGGTCGTCGCGGACGAAGACCTGCGACAAGCGGTGCAGGCCTTTACCGACAGGCTGGCAGAAAAAAGCCCGGCGGTCTTACGCCGCATGAAGACGGTTTCCAATCGGTCGCTGGACGTGGACGAAACCGCCGCGCTTTCCGAAGAGATGCTGAACCTGCGCGCGCACATGCGATCCTGGGACATGCACGAGGGTCTGTCGGCGTTCAATGAAAAACGAAAACCGCAGTTTCGCGGATACTAGGTCAGGAGGACAAACGATGCAGGACATTTACATCGTTGGCATCGGGATGACGCCGTTCGGAAAGTTCCGGGACAAAACCATCAAGGACATGACCGGCGAGGCCGTCGCCGCCGCGCTTTCCGATGCCCGAGTGACGGCAGATCGTATCGACGGCGCATTCTTCTCGAACGCGGTGCAGGGCCACATGGAGGGCCAGCACATGATCCGCGGCGAAATCGCGCTGCGTGAAATGGGCATTCAGGGCATTCCGGTGGTGAATGTCGAAAACGCCTGCGCCAGCGCCTCGACCGGGTTCAAACTGGCAGTCGATTTCCTCAAGGCCGGCAATGGCGACTGCTGTCTCGCCGTGGGCGCCGAAAAGATGTATTCTGACGACCGTGCGTTGATGTTTTCGGCCTTCGACAGCGGCTGGGACGTCAGCAACAGCGAAGAGGTCGCGCAACG
Source organism: Paracoccus sp. SCSIO 75233 (assembly GCF_027912675.1). NCBI lineage: Bacteria > Pseudomonadati > Pseudomonadota > Alphaproteobacteria > Rhodobacterales > Paracoccaceae > Paracoccus > Paracoccus sp. SCSIO 75233. Next base: position 123,136 of record NZ_CP115758.1, read on the forward strand.
GCTGGCCGATCTGGGTGCAGGGGTCGAGGAACCCGAAGGATCGAAATCGCCCAAGCCCTACAGCGTGTTCATGGATGTCTACGCAGGCTTCGCCCGGCTGCACATGAAGACCTTTGGCACAACTCAGGAACAGTTCGCCGCCGTCGCCGCCAAGAACCATGCGCATTCCGTGCATAATCCACTGGCGCAATACCGAGAAGCCATGAGCGTCGATCGGGTATTGGCCGCGCCGCCGATCACCTATCCGCTGACCCTGCCGATGTGCGCCCCGATCTCGGACGGGGCCGCTGCGGCCGTTTTATGCACCGGCGAGGGGATAAAACGTCTGGGCCTAGATCCCGCGCGCGCGATCAAGGTCAAGGCCGCGATCCTGCGCTCGGGCACCGATCGTCCGCCGGAAGATTACAAGAACCACCTGACCCGGCTTGCCGCGCTTGAGGCCTATGAACAGGCCGGGATCGGCCCCGAGGATATATCGGTGGCCGAAGTGCATGACGCCACGGCCGTGGGCGAAGTGATCCAGATCGAGAACCTCGGATTTGTCGAATTCGGCGAGGGCGGTCCCGCCAGTCTGCGCGGCGAGACAAAGATCGGTGGACGCATTCCGGTGAACCCCTCGGGCGGGTTGGAATCCAAGGGCCACCCGGTCGGTGCCACAGGGATAGGGCAGGTTTTCGAACTGGTCACGCAACTACGCGGCGAAGCTGGCGCGCGTCAGGTCGAAGGGGCAAAGAACGCCATCGCCGAAAACGGCGGGGGGTTGCACGGGGTAGAAGAAGCGGCCGCCTGCGTCACCATTCTGGGCCGTTGAAACAAGGAGACGAACCATGGAAAACGTGATCGCCGCCGCTCAGGCAATCTATACAGATGAGCAACGCATGTTGCTGGAAAACTTCCGCAAGATGGCCGAGGCAGAGTTCGCGCCGCTGGCCGAGAAATACGAGAACCTCGGCCACCCCCCCGATGCGAAAACCCTGAAGTCCCTGTTCGCCAAGGTCGAGGAATTCGGGCTGATCAGCGGCCTGATCCCCGAAGAGGACGGCGGTGCCGGAATCGACCGCATGACCTATGGCATCCTATACGAGGAACTGGCCCGGATATGGGCCGATCTGGCAATCGCGGTGCTGATTCAGGGTCATGCCGTGTTCGCGGTCAACCTCTTGGGAAATGTGGCGCAGAAAGAGGCCTATCTGAAGCCGCTCCTGCGCAGCGAACGGATCTGTGCCACCTGTATTTCCGAACCAGAGGTCGGTTCGAACGTACGCGAGGTCAAGACACGTGCGGACCGCGAGGGCGATAAGATTTTCGTCACTGGCCAGAAGCTCTGGATTTCCAATGGGGCCCAGTCGGATTTCGCCATCGTTGTCTGCAATCTGGACGACGGTATTTCCATGGTCATCGTCGACCGCGATACCGGCAACTACGAGAGCCGCGAATTGCGCAAGCTGGGGCTTGTCGGTGCATCGACCTGCGAATTGTTTTTCGACCGTGCCGAAACCAGCGCTGACCATGTTCTGGGTAATGCAGGCGGCGGCCTGTTCCAGACATTGAAACTGTTTGAGAGCGCTCGCGTGTTTGTCGGCCTGACGAGCATTGGCATAGCGCAGGCGGCGTTGGAATGTGCCGTCAAATATGCGCAGGATCGCCAACAACATGGTAAGCCGATCGGCGGGCACCAGTTGATTCAAGGCTACCTGGCCGACATGGCCACGCACCTGGATGCCGCGCGCCTGTTGTGCCAGCGCGGGCTGCAACTTCTGGACCTGGGCGTGCGCTGTGACACCCAGACCTCGATGGCGAAATGGTATGCAACCGAAATGGCCGTCGAAATCGCCGGCAAAGCGGTGCAGATCCACGGCGGCAACGGCATCACCAAAGAGTTCCCCGTTGAACGGCACTTCCGCAATGCAAAGGTCATGCCGATTCCCGATGGCACCACCGAAATCCAAAAACTGGTCATCGGGCGCAACCTGACCGGGCTTAACGCGTTCTGAAAAGGGCCTTGGCCGCCCCACCGTCGGCGCTCGTCAGCGTCGAGGGTGGGCACGACCCGGAGTGATCGCGATACGGGCGAAGAGTCAGTAGGACTTGGGCATCCCCAATGCCTTCTCGGCCACGTAGGAGAGGATCAACTCCTCGCTGACCGGCGCGATGAAGTTCAGTACGCTTTCGCGAAAGTAACGCTCGACGTGGTATTCCTGCGCGAAGCCAAAGCCGCCGTGGGTGCGCACCGCGCGGAATGCCGCTTCGTAGGCCGCCGAGCCGGCGAGGTTGCGCGCGGTATTGGCCTCCAGCCCGCAGGGCTTGCCCTGATCGTAAAGCGTGGCGGCTTTGTAGGTCATCAGTTCCGCCGCCTGAAGGCGCATCCACACCGAGGCCAGCGGATGCTGGATCGCCTGGTTCTGGCCGATTGGACGGTCGAAGACGACGCGTTCGCGCGCATAGGCGGCCGCCTTTTCCAGTACGTACATCCCAAACCCGACCGCAGCCGCGGCGACAATGATCCGCTCGGCATTCAGCCCGTGGAGCAGGACCTTGAAACCCTCACCTTCCGCGCCGATGCGGTCCTCTTCGGGCACCTCCAGCCCATCAATGAAGATAGCGTTGGAGTCGACCGCCTTGCGGCCCATCTTGGCAATTTCATGCACGTCGATCTTGCTGCGGTCGAAATCGGTGTAGAACACTGACATGCCGTCGGTCGGTCGCTCGCAGTCCTCGATGGGCGTGGTCCGGGTCACCAGCAGGATGTGATCTGCGCGCTGTGCGGTCGAGGTCCAGACCTTGCGCCCGTTGACCACATACCCACCGTCTTCGCGTCGGCGCGCAAAGGTCGAGATATGCGTGGTATCAAGGCCGGCGTCCGGTTCGGTTACGCCGAAGCAGGAGCGGTGCTCTCCGCGGATCAGAGGCGGCAGCATTCGAGCCTTCTGTTCGTCGGTGCCGAAGCCGACCACCGGTTGCAGCCCAAAGATATTGATATGCACCGCGGAACTGGCCGCCGCGCCGTAACGCCCGATCTCCTGCATGACCAGCGATGCCTCTGTGATACCCAGGCCCGATCCGCCATACTGCTCTTCCATCGTGACGCCATAGAAACCGCCCTTTGCGATCTCGGCCGCAAAATCTTCGGGGAAGGTCCCGGTTCGTTCGCGTTCCAGCCAGTAGGCATCGTCGAAACGCGAGCAGATCCTGGCCACCGCGTCGCGGATGGCCCGTTGCTCTTCGGTGAGATCGAAATCCATGCGATCACTCCTTCTTCTGACGTGGGTGTGGTTCGCCCGAATGCTCGGGCGGGGCGGGTTCCGCCATATGCGGGCGCCAGGAGCCGGGATCTCCTGTGGCGAGATTGCCGAACTGGCGCTCGGCGGAAAAGACGTCGCTGCGGATCTGCACGAGGTGAGCCATGACCGGGCGGCCTTCGGGATCGAACAAGCGCGAGACCACATGGGCCACCGGCTCGCTGAGGGTGATGCCCAACAGGTGCGCGGTGGCGATGTCGGCCCGAACGATGGTGATGATCTGGTCGCCCGACAGATCCGTCATGCCGGTGTGGTCGCGCAGCAGTTGCGAATATAGCTGCGTTTCGTCAGCGCCCTCGGGCAGCATCTCGAAATAGCGTTGCGGCAGCCACAGATCGACCAGCGAATACGGCTGCTGCCCGGCGTGATGGCGCTTGCGCACATGAACCAGCGGCGTTTCCATCCCCGTCAGGTCGCGGCCAAGATCGGGAAGCTCCTTACAGGGCGCACGCGACAATATATCTATACGCACCTGTGCCCCGAGCGTCAGCGGATCGTAGGCGGGCGCACGTGGCTCGCTCTCCTCGGCCGCCGCAGTCACGAAGGTGCCCAGTCCGCGCGTGCTGTCGATCATGCCCTCATTGCGCAGAACCCCAAGAGCCTGGCGGACGGTTTCGCGCGCCAGGCCGTATTCGTCGCGCAGGGCCGGAAGGGTTGGCAACTGGCTGTGTATGGGCCAATCGCCGCAGCGAATCTTTTCGCGAAATAGGCTTGCGAGCTTGAGATACAAGGGGATGCCGTCACGCTGCCGAAGCAGTTCCCTGGCCGAGCCTTCCTCCGGGCGGGGACAGTGGCCGACGCCGGTGGTCCGGGTGCCGCTCAAGGCTGGTCGCCGGACCGAGGCACCGCTCCTGTCAGACCGTCGTTTACCGACGAGTCCTGCTCGGGTTGCACAACGACACCGGCCTTTATCAGTTGAGCAACCCTTTCCGGTGAGAAGCCGAACTCTTCCAGGATCGCCGTGCCCTGTGCGCCAAGGGCAGGTGCCGGAAGATCGGGGCCCATCTCGACGCCGCGCATCGTATAAGGGCTTCGGACCCGGCGCATCGGCCCCTGCTGGGGATGGTCATAATCTTCTATCAGGCCAACGGCGCGGACATGCGGATCGTCGGGCAGGTCCTCCATCGCCATCACTGGGGCATTGGGAATATCGAGGGCATCGAACAGCGCCTGCCACTCTGCGGTGGTCCGCTGCGGCAGGATATGCGTTACAACAAGTTCATAGAGTTCGGGAAAATGCCGCTGTGCGGTCGCCGCGTCGGTCATCATGGGGCCGTCGGCCACGTCGTCGCGACCCACAGCACGCAGAAACCGCTGCCATTGATCGAATTTGTAGATCCCGTGCGCGATGAAACCGTCGCTGGTTTGCGCTGGTTTGCGGAATGGACTCATGACCCGCGCATAGCCGAACCCGCCTTCCGGAGGCCGGAAGGCCGCCCCGTTGAAATGCTGGCTCAACATCACCGATATCATCGTTTCGAACATCGGCGTTTCGATGTAGCACCCTTCGCCGGTGGTGCGCTGCCGGAACAGGCCGGCCAGCATCGCCTGACCCAGCGCCAGCCCGGTGATCTTGTCGGCGGCCACCATCGGCACAAAGGCGGGGGCACCTGCGTTGCGCCCGTTGGCCTCGGCCAGACCCGACCGGGCCTGAATCAGGTCATCGAAGGCGGGCAAGTCGGCATAGGGCCCGTCCTGCCCGAACCCGATCGCGGCGCAGTAGACGATGCGCGGATTGACCTCCCGCACGGCGTCATATCCAAGACCCAGCCGCTCGATCGCAGGCACTCGCATATTGTGAACCACGATGTCCGCCTGACTCAGCATCTCCAGCAGCGCCGCACGCCCTTCGGGGGATTTGAGATCAAGCGCAATGCTGCGTTTGTTCCGGTTCACCGCCATCCACTGAGCGGTCATACCCGGCACGCGCGAGGCGCCGAGGCGCCGATAATAGTCGCCTTCCGGCGCTTCGACCTTGATCACATCAGCGCCGAAATCGCCCAGGAACTGGGTGGCGTAGGGGGCCAGGAGAATATGGCCCAGCTCTACCACGCGCACCCCGTCGAGCATTTGAAACATGATTCCCCCCCCCGGCACCGGATCGGCTGCACCGACCGCACGCTACAAAAGACTAAAAGACTGTATTGCTAGTTTTTTTGCACGGGGAGCGTTGACATGCAAGGGGGCCTTGCTAAGTTTGGCGCCACAATGAGGCTAAGGCGGCTCGTTTCCGGCGTGGAAATCGCCGATGGAAATGGCCCGAAATAGCGCCAAAAAAAAGGGGGGGGGTGGCCGCAATGGAACCGCCGAAGAAAAGGGGGGGCGCGCGCGGCCTGTTGGCCGTTTCGCGGGGGCTGGCCGTGCTAGAGACCGGGTTTGCGGCGCTGGCCTGTGTCGCACTGGCGGTGATCATGCTGATCGTGGTCGTGGATGTTGCGATGCGCTACGCGCTTTCGATGCCACTGGGCTGGTCCTACGACCTGATCGGTCTCTACCTTGTGGTCACGGTATTCTTCCTGATGCTGCCCGACACACTCCATCATCACGGGCACGTGGCAATCGATCTGTTCCAAAACATACTTCCGCGACGGGTTCGCCATCTGGGGCAGGCGGTGGGCTATGCTGCAGGGGCAGTTGTCATGGCGCTGATCGCGTTCGAGGCCTGGGGCCGCTTCCAGAGCGCCTATGCCGGGCAGGACCGGATCGCCGCGCTGGTCCCATGGCTGACCTGGCCGGCCTATCTGGTCGTCCTGATTGGCACCGCGCTGCTGACGCTGCGCCTGATCTACCGGGTGGTCGGGCACGCGTTTTCCATCTTCTCGCGCCACGATCTGGTTGAAATGCCGCCCCCGCCCGAGACCACCGCGCTCCAAGGGGAGGACGTCCTGTGACGGTGGCTCTGGTAATTGCGCTTCTGGCCGGGCTGCTTGTGATCGGGCTGCCGGTGGCCTTGGCAATGGCGATTTCGGGGTCTGTAGGGCTCTATCTGTTCGGCGGCATGGCGGTACTGGGCGGCATCCTGAAGACTGCACCCCTAAGTACCGCGAATTCCTACGAAATCATCACCATCCCGATGTTCATCCTGATGGCCGAATTCGTGATCATCTCGGGCGTGGCGCAAGATCTCTTTCGCGCTGCAACCATTTGGGTCGGCCGTCTCCGCGGCGGCCTGGCCATGGCTACCGCGGTAGCCGGGGCGGGCTTTGGCGCGATCTCGGGGTCGAGCACGGCAGCGGCGGCAACGCTGGCATCCACTTCGATCCCGGCGATGATCGACGAAGGCTACGACCCCAAGCTGGCCAGCGGCGTCGTGGCGATTTCGGGCACACTGGCGATGTTGATTCCGCCATCTGTGGCGCTGATTCTCTATGGGATCATTGCCGATGTCTCGGTCGGACAGCTGCTGGTGGCGGGGGTGATACCGGGGATTCTGGTCGCTCTGACCATCATGGCCACGGTCGCGGTTCTGGTGCGGATTGATCCCTCGGTCGCGCCTGCCGGCCAGCCTTACAGCTTTCGCGATAAATTTGCGTCGCTGTCGCGTGTCGGGCCAATGCTGCTGCTGTTCCTGGCCGTCACCGGCACGATCTACTCGGGCATTGCCACGCCGACCGAGGCATCGGGGATCGGCGCCTTCGGCGCGATGCTGCTGGCGCTGCACGAGCGCAAACTGGGATTCAGCCAAGCCTGGGGTTGCCTGAGACGGGCGGCGCAGACCACCTGCATGATCCTTTTCGTGATCCTCGGCGCGCATATCTTTGGCTATTTCTTCACCCTCACGCGGGTGACCAACGATTTGACCCAATGGATCGGCGGCCTTGGTATTTCGCCGATGGGGGTGATGGTGGTGATCCTGATCATCTACGTCTTTCTGGGTGCCTTCATGGACCAGATCGCCATCCTCATCCTGACGGTGCCGGTGCTTTTGCCGCTGGTCCTGTCGCTGGGCTTCGACCCGATCTGGTTCGGGGTGATCGTCGTGGTGACGGCCGAGGTCGGCATGGTCACTCCGCCGCTGGGCATGAATGTCTTTGTGGTGGCCCGATATACCCGGCGACCCTTGGGCGAAATCTTTCGCGGGACGTTTCCGCATGTTCTGGCGCATTTGCTGGTGATCGCGTTGCTCACTGCATTTCCCGTGCTGGTGCTGTGGCTGCCCTCGACAATGAACTGACGACGTCGGCCTGCGCAATAGCGCCAGTCCATAACCCTAAAAGACAGGAGGAGAATGAAATCATGACCAGAATATCCAAATTCCCATCGCCCTTACGGACAGCGGGCTGGGCCCTGAGCGTTGCCTTGCTACCGCTCGCCGTGCAGCCGGTTGCAGCGCAGGAGATCGAACTGCGCGCGGCCGACAGCCTGCCCACCGGCCATTACATTGCCCAGAGCCTGATCGAACCTTTCATGGAACGGGTGAGCGAGCGGACCGGGAAAACCGAGTTCGCGTACTTCCCGGCTCAGCAACTCGGCAAGGCCAAGGACCTGCTCTCGCTGACCCAGACCGGCGTGACCGATATCGGCTATGTCGGCCCCTCCTATGTCAGCGACAAGATGCCCCTTTCGGCGGTCGGGCAGTTGCCCGAGGCGTTTTCGACGTCGTGTGAGGGCACGATGGCCTATTGGGAGATCGCCAAGCCCGGCGGCGCGCTAGACCAGGCCGAATTCGCGCCGAACGGCGTGCGCCTGCTGATGGCGATGGTGCTGCCGCCCTACAACCTGCTGACGTCGAGCCGTGAGATCACCGGTTTGGACAGCATGGACGGCCTGAAGATCCGCAGCACTGGCGGCGCGCTTGACCTGACCGTCCAGAAAATCGGCGGCGTGCCGGTGCAGATGCCGGCGCCCGAAGTGCGCGAGGCGCTGTCGCGCGGGACGATCGACGCCGGGCTCTTCCCCTATCCCAGTGTCACCCCTTACGGAATGGAAACATTCCTTGACTGGGGTACGCAGGGGATGAACTTTGGTTCCTTTGTCGCGACCTACGTGATCAGGCAGGAAAAGTGGGACAGTCTGCCCGAAGACGTCCAGCAGGCGATCACCGAGATCGGCGAAGATTTGACTAGGGAAGGATGCGAAACTGCCGACCGCCAGAACCTTGAAGTCAAGCAGCAGATCGCCGAGGCGGGCGTGACCTTCGTTGACCTGCCCGCCGGAGATGTCGAAAAGCTGAACCAGATCCTGTCGACGGTTGGGTCCGAATGGGCCGAGCAACTCGATGCCCAAGGCAAGCCCGGAACCGAGATCCTGGAAGCCTTCCGGTCCGCGCTGAAAAGGAACTGATACCAGATCGTGGTCGGCCCGGCTCCTGTGTCGGGCCAGGCCACCAAAAACGCGCAGAAGTCAGCCGGTGGGTGCATCTGAATCCTGCCCTTCGACACTCAGCCTGGTCGTCCGTTATGCAGCTGAAGTCCGGGCGAGCCGTGCATACGTTCGGCCACATTGATCTGGCGTAGATGCGCCTCGCCGGTCCCGATCTCGGCGACGAGTTGATGCGCGAACGGCGCGGGCGAATTGGGTTTCGGCGATATGGCGCAGATGGGCGGCAGCGAGAGTGTCCGACCTTTTGTGTATGACTGATCCGGTCCATGCTTCATCGAAAGGACGCATGAATGACCATCTCGAAAGAAATCCTGGATGGATAACGTACAGGATCTTCCGCACATTTGATTCCGGCGATGGTTCCTTTCAGACTGGCTGACCCGGACGGTCAGAAGGATATACTTGGGACAACGATCATGCAGCGCCCGGCCCAACCGGAAGAAGTAGCCGGGGCGGTGCCGTTTCTGGCGTCCGACGAGGCATCCTATATGACCGGATCCGAAATGGTGGTCGATGGCGGCTATACCGCGCAGTAAAATGGGCGGAGCCGGAAGCTTGGGACAGGCGGGTCCGGTTGGCCGCGAACCGATCCTGGCCAGCCGGGCACCGGCTGCCCGCCTGGCCTGGTTCCGTCAGGCGTCGGCGCGCGGAAGGCGGATTTCGGACAGAACCTCCTCCGTGTGCTCGCCCAGCCGCGGTGGCAGCCGGCGCACCCGGCCGGGGCTGTCCGAGAACTGGACCGGTATCCGGAGCGTCACGACGGCGCCCTCTGTCGGGTGCTCGTGGCGCTCGAAATACCCGGTTTGAACCAGATAGGGATCAACCAGCAGATCCTCCAGGCTGTTGGCCGGTCCATTCGGCACGTCGGCCGCGTCGAACCGGCGGCGCCACTCGGCGGTTGTATTCCCCGCGATTGCCTCGGCGAGGAACCAATATAACTAGTCAATGTGATCGGTGCGCAACTCTGCTGTGGCAAATCGTGGATCGTCGCGCAGCTCGGGCCGGCCTATGGCGTCGAAGAGACGCAGCCACTGGTTGTCCATCGCCGCCATCACACAGATGTGCCCGTCCTGCGTTGGATAAGGCCGATGATGGGGCGAGAATACCCGGCTGTAACCCATGCCCAGATCGGGCCGGTCGAGCGTTGCGCCCCAGAGATGCTCGATCAGATTGAAGTTGACCATCGCATCCATCATCGGCACGTTTACCTGCTGCCCGTGGCCGGTGCGCTCGCGCCAGACGAAGGCCATCGCGATGGACGATGCCTGGATGTAACCGCATAGTTGTCGGCGATTACCGTGGGTAATAGCGCGGCTCATCGGTGGCCCGGGCCATCATCCCGGCTACGCCGCTGGCGCCCTGGATCACATCGTCGAAAGCAAGCCAGTCGCGGCGCTCACCATCCAGCCGGAAGCCAGAAGACGAGGCATGAATGATGCGGGAATTGACCGCGCGGATCGCCTCGTAGTCGACGCCCAGCCGTTCGGCGGCGCCGGGGCGTATCGAATGCACCAGCACGTCCGCGGAACGCACCAGATCAAGGAGCGCGGCCCGCGCGTCGGGTTTCTTCAGGTCGAGCACGACCGAGCGTTTGTTGCGGTTTGTATTGAGGAACAGTGCCCCCATCTTCGGGTTGCGCGACGGTCCCACCTGGCGTGTGTAGTTGCCGTCGGGTGACTCGATCTTGATGACGTCGGCCCCCATGTCGCCGAGGATCTGGATCGCCACCGGTCCAAGCACGTTGACCGAAAGATCAAGCACCCTGTAACCCGCAAGCGGTCCGTCCCCCTCGGCTGGCTGCTGCGGCTGACTGTCCATTTTCTTTTCCCTTTGCGGTATCGCACCCTTCGAGTCAGCAATGCGCGCCGTAGTCTGGCGGTCAGTCGACCCGCGACCCAAGGGCGCAGCGCCGCGAGCGAAGCTTGCGATCGCTGTATTGCTGTTCTGACGGCGTGCGTGGTCGTGGCGCTTCCGTGACGAACTTGTCCCATAGGGCCTCCTTCCATTCCTGCGAAAGGATCACACCATTAAACCGTGGGATCAAACACCTAAGCCGAAGAAATCGTGATGCCGGCGATCGTCGCCATGTCGGGAGCGATCGCCGTGACCGGACAGGATGCGCAAAAGGGGATCGCAGTTGCCCTTGAGCACATCAACGCCGATGGCGGCGTCGCCGGTCGGCCGCTGAAGATCCAACTTTACGACACACAGGGCAATCCCGGGGTGGTGCGCCAGGTGATGGAGCGGTTGACCCGCCTCGAGCGGGCTCCGGTCATCCTTGGCTGCGAGATCAGCGCAGGCACATCGGCTGCGGCGCAGTTCGCCGAGCAGGCGCGGGTTCCTCACCTGAACTCGCCGGCGGTGTCGGCCGAGCTCCTCGAGCGCGGTTACAAATGGTATTTCTCCGATCAGATCACAGCCGATACCGAGGCGGCCACGGTCGTGGAATTCTTCGAACACCTGATGACGCAAGGCGACGTCGTCCCGGCGTTGCTTTATGAAGACAGCCCGCGCGGCGCCGGAACCATCGAGCGGATCGAAGTTCTGCTGGAGGAGCGGGGCATCGAGATCGCCGCTAGCGCGCCGTATTCGCGCAGCGATCGCAACCTTCTGCCGCCGGTCAAGCGGGTGCAGACATCGAGTGCCAACATGGTGATCTGGGCCGGCTACACCGAAGATGTGGTGACCAAGCTCCAGGCAATGCAGCAGCATGACTTCAAGCCCTACATTGTCGGAATCAGTGGCGGTCCGGTTGATGTGCGCACCCCGCAACTGGTGGACAGGGGCTTCGTCGAGGACGTCAATCTCAGCACGGTGGACTACTTAAATCCCGACATGGACCGCGCCCAGCGTTTTGTGAAGGCTTACGAGTAACGGCACGGCATCGTGCCGTCAAGCTATGCGTCGATGTGCAACCGCGGTGTCTACACGCTGAAGGCCGTGCTGGAGAAGACGCTTGAGTCCGGCCAGAAACTGACGACCGAGAACCTTCGCGCCGCCATCCTTAAGATCGACATCCCCGGCGATCAGCTGATCTCGCCGTTCTCGCGGATCAAATTCGACGAACACGGCAGGAACGTCGGATCGCAGAACCTGATCGCGCAATGGAAGAACGGCGGCACGAAAAAGGTCACGATCTGGCCGCCAGAGGTGGCTGTGGAAGAGCCCAATCCTCTGAACTGATGCGAAAACTATAACCGGGGCCCAAGATGAAGCTGTCGATCGAGTCTCTCGTCTCCGGTTACGGTCTGCTCGACGCGCTCCACGGCGTCAGCATCGAGATCGGCCGAGGGCGAGGTCGTGGCTGTGATCGGACCGAACGGCGCGGGCAAATCCACCCTTCTGCGCACGATTTCGGGCCTTGTGGCCGCCCGTTCCAGAGCGATCCGCCACGATGGCAAGGAAATCGGCGGTTTTGCCGCCAGCGAGATTCCGCGCCTCGGCCTCGTCCATGTTCCTGAGGCGCGGCACGTCTTCGGGTCACTCACGGTCGAGCAAAATCTGATCGTGGGTGCGAGCGCCGCACTCGACGCGAAAGACCGAAAGGACGCCCTTTCCGATGCTGAGCCAGAAGGCCCGCGAACTTGCCGGAGGGCTCTCAGGCGGTCAGCAGCAGATGCTGGCGATCGGGCGCGCTTATGGCCCGGCCCAGCATGATCATGCTCGACGAGCCGTCGCTCGGCCCCGCGCCTCTGATGGTCGAGCAGATGTACGAGGCCCTCGACGGTCGGCGCCGCACCGGCCTGAGCATTCTTCTGGTGGAACAGGATGTCTACATGGCGCTGGATTTCGCCAGCCGCGCCTATGTTCTGGAAAACGGGACAATCGCCCTCGCCGCAGCCTCTGACGTCTTGCGCCACGACGATCACGTGCGCCGTTCGTATTTGGGAATCTGACCCGCCCTGTGCCCGCATTCCGCCTGCCATTCAGACCGGCAGCGGCGACAGACCGTGCGCAAACTGCGGACCGATCAGCCCCGTAGCGCCGAGATGCCCAGGGCCCCCTGTGCCAGAAGCAGCGCCTGAAGCTGGTTGGTGCCTTCAGCGATCGTGAGATGTCGCACATCGCGATAATAGCGCTCGACGGGGAAATCACGGGTGTATCCGGCCCCGCCGTGCACTTGCAGGGCAGTCTCGCAAACCCGCAGAGCCGTATCGGAGTTGTGACGCTTGGCCATGGAACAGGCCCGGCCGCGATCCGGTGCCCCGCGATCCAGCGCGTCAGCGGCCCGGCACGCCAGCAACCGCGAGGTTTCCACGCCAGTCAACATATCTGCGATCATCTGCTGGACCAGTTGAAACCCGCCGATCTTGCGTCCGAACTGTTCTCGCGCGCCCGCATATCGCAGCGCCGCCTCATAGGCGGCAATTGACAGGCCCAGGCAGGTGAAAGAAACGAAACAGCGCCCCACGTTCAGATAATGCTTGGCGATGGCGAACGCCTCGCCCTCGGCGCCGATCAGGTGGTCTGCGGGCAGCAATACGTCCTCAAACAGCAGCTCGCCTAGCGGGCATGAATTCATGCCCATGCTGCGGACCTCTCGGGTTGAAAACCCTGCTGTTCCCGCCTCGACCACGAAGGCCGATACCTCCGCGCGTTCGCCGTCGCCCGACCGCGCGAAAACCACCCCGAGATCGGCCCCGGTCCCGTTGGAGATATACAGTTTGCGTCCGTTCAGCCGCCAGCCATCACCGTCGCGCCGGGCCCGTGTTTCCACGTTGCTGGCGTCCGAGCCGACGTTCGGCTCGGTCAGCGCAAAAAAGGCTGTCTTGCGACCCGAAACCAGATCGCCCAGCCACCTTGCCTGTTGCTCCGGCGTTCCATGCTGCGCGACGATCATCAGGACAAGGTTCGACGTGCTGACGATGCTGCGCAGCGACGGCCATACCTGAGACAGCTCGCACAGCAGCGCGCAATATGTCAGATAATCAAGCCCGGCACCGCCTTGCGCCTCTGGCAAAAGACCGCCCAGCAGGCCGAACTCGCCCATCTTCTGCAACACTTCGGGCGGCGGCGGACGGTGGGCATCCTCGTGCGCCTCGACCAGGGGCGCCACCTCGGCGTCAAGGTATTTGCGGAAGCTGCGCCGCGCCGTTTCCTGCCAGTCGTCCAGCTCAAACTGCATCGGTCCTCACTCCAGCTTTTCGGCTTGGTCCAGAATTTCGGCCTGATGCTCGCCCACTGCCGGGACGTGGCCCGCCGGATCACTCATCCCAGCCATCGGCACCGGGAAGGCCATCACCTGGGCCGCGCCGGCTGAGCGCACCATCCCGCGCGCCTTGAGCTGCGGGTCCCGGGCCAGATCCTCCAGCCCGTTGACCGGGGCGAAGGGAACATCCTCGGCCTCGAAGATCTCCGCCCAATGCGCATAGGGACGCGCGGCGATCAGCGGGGTCAGGGCGGCGCGGATATCATCCGTGCGGTCGGTGCGTGCGGCGAAGTCGTCAAGCGCAGGATCGTCGAAGCCCGTCATCCCGGTGGCACGGATCAGGCGGCGGAAGAAATGCGTCTCGATCGCGCCGATGGTGATGTATTTACCGTCGGCGGTCGCGAAGATACCATAGGCGGCGCGGCGCAGGATATCGGCCTTTGTGATCTCGCGCCCGGCCTGGCGTCCGGCGTCCCACACACCGTAGCGCGGGGCGACCCAGCTGGCCAGCGCGTCGGTGATCGCCACGTCCAGATACTGGCCCCGCCCCGTGGCGTCGCGTCCGTGCAACGCAGCAAGAATGGTGATGATGGCATACATGGCTGCCGAGAGATCCCCGATCGGCACGCCCGTCGTGTATTCAGGCGGTCCGTCGGGCGCGCCCGAGATCGCCACCGCGCCCGCCATCGCCGCGTAGTTCAGATCATGCCCCGGCCAGTCGCGCGCCGGCCCGGTCTGACCATAGCCGCTGACCGAACAGTAGACGAGGCCGGGATTGAGCGCCGAAAGCGTCTCATAGTCGATGCCCAGCCGCGCGGTCACGCCCGGGCGATAACCCTCGATCACGACGTCCGCCCGTTTGGCCAGCCGCAGGAAAGCCGCGCGGTCTGTGTCATCCTTTAGGTTCAGGGCGATGCTTTTCTTGCCGCGGTTCACGGCGGCAAAGAGGCCGGGGAACATGGCGCGCGCGGCGTCGCCCGCAGGACGTTCGACCTTGATGACCTCGGCCCCCATCTCGGCCAGTTGCTGCGTTGCATAGGGCCCAGGCAGAAGCTCGGTCAGATCGAGAACGCGAAGCCCCGAAAGCGGTGCAGTGCCGGTCATTTTTGCTCTCCTGTGCTGTCTGCGCGGTCCGGGTCGGCAATCCCGGCGCATTCCGCCGAGTCGTCCTGTTCCAGGATCATGTCCCAGATCTTCTGACCCTGCGGATTTTCGAGCTCTTCCATCAGATGCGCCAGAAGCCCGGCGGATCGGCCAATCAGGGCGAAGGCCCGCGCCCAGATCGGCGCAAGCCCCATGTCCGAAACGGTGGCCCCGACCGCGCCGGCGGCGTTGATGGGCAGCAGACGTCCATATTCCTCGCGGGCGGCGGCCTCGACGGCCGCCATGAAGCGCCAGTGCCGCCCGTCGAACCCATTCTCGCCGGCGATCCGGCGCAGGACCGGCGTGCGGGGGTCGCCGTCGACATGGATCGGATGACCGAGGCCTGGCACGATCCGGCGCGCCGCGCGAAAGGCGCGCACGGCCTCTTGCGCGCGGGCGGCATAGGCTGCGTCGTCGTCGCTGTCGGACAGCTCGCCGATCTCGTCGCGGGTAAAGGCCGCGGCGTTCTGCATGGTGCCGAGAAAATGGTTCCCCGCGCCCAGCAAGCCCGCGGCCACCGCACCCTGAAGCGATTCCGGCGCGCCGAGAATGGTCATCCGCGCGGCGATGGCGCTGGGGGTAAGGCCGTGATCGGTGGCGGTGACGATGATCGCGTTGGTCATCGCGCGGGTGCGGGCATCCGGCTCTTTCCCCGTGGCGGTGAAATAGATCATGTCGACGAAATCCATCTTGCCCAGGATCTCATCGGCCAGATCGCGCCCGCGCACATAGATGCGGTCGCGGGTGGTGAAACCGATGTCCGTCTTTACCGTCATTGCCTTGCCTTTCCTTCTATCTCGGTCGGAGCGCGCAGGATCACCGCGTCAAGCACCGTCGCACCCGCCGGACCGGCGCGCACCGGATTGAGATCCATCTCCGCGATGTCGCCGCGCGCACCCAGGGCGGCCAGGATCACGAGAAGATCGGCCAGCGCGCCCAGATCGGCGCCGGGGCGGCCGCGCAGCGGACCCAGCAGTGCGCGTCCGCGGATCTCGTCGATCATCGCCAGCGCCTCGTCCCGCCCAAAGGGCGCGGCGCGGTGCGTGACGTCAGAAAGCGCCTCGACCATCACGCCGCCGAGGCCGAAGCTCACCACCGGGCCGAACACCGGATCGCGGTGCAGTCCCGCCATCACCTCGACGCCCGGCCCCTGTTCCATGCGCTCAACCAGAGCGCGCTCCAGCCTGTGCCCCTGTGCTGAAAGCGATGTCATCATCGCGCCCCAGGCCGCCGCCAGCGCCTGCTCATCCATCAGCCCGACGGCCACGGCCCCGGCTTCGGTCTTGTGCAGAAGACCGGGCACCAGCGCCTTGAGCACCACCGGAAAGCCGATCCCGCGCGCCGCCTCGCCTGCCTGTCTGGCACTGGTCACGACCCGTCCTTCGGGCACGGTCAGACCCAGGTCGGCCAGCACCGCCTTGGCGGCAGCCTCGTCAAGCTCGCCGGGCGGAAATGCGGGTAGAGCAAGCGTGGAGGTCCCCGAGGGGCTCCAGTCGCCGCGCCAGATCAGCCGCTTCAACGCCGTCACTGCCTTGCCGAGGCTGCGAAAAGGCGCCAGCCCTGCCGCGTTCAGCGTGGCATAGCCAGCGGCGCGATGCCCGCTCATCCAGACCGGCAGGAGCAGAGCCGGGCTGTCCGGCGCCAGCGCGACCATGTCGTCGGCGGACCGGTCGGTGATCGGGCCGTAGTCGGCGGGAATCGGCAGAAGCACAACATCGGTGGCCGGGTCCCGCGCCACCAGCGACAGGCAATCGCGGTTGAGCTTGTCTTGGGTGAAGACCTGGGTGGTCAGGTCCACCGGGTTATCGACCGCCGCATAAGACGGGGCCAGCGCACGCAACCCCGCGCGGGTGCCGGGGGCCAGTTCGGACAGGATCAGCCCGGCGCTGCCCACCATATCGGCGGCCAGCGCCGCTGTGCCACCCGAGAAGGAATAGACGCAGATCCCCCGCCGCGGGGCGATGCCGACGCGCTCGAACAGCGCCACCGTATCGATCAATTCGTCCAGATCCTCCACCTCGACGATGCCATGCTGGCGAAACAGTGCCGAGGTGACCGCCGCCGATCCGGCAAGCGCGGCGGTGTGCGAACGGGTGGCAGCAACGCCATAGTCCGACTTGCCCACCTTCATCGCCACCACCGGCTTGCCGGCGCGAGCAGCGGCGCGGGCAGCTGCCAGAAAGCGCGGCCCGTCGCGGAAGCCTTCGGCGAGAAGGGCGATTACCTTTATGTCGGGATCGCCCACCATGTGGTACACGACATCGGCCATGGTCAGGTCGGCTTCGTTGCCGGTAGAGCACCACAGGCCAACGCCGATACCCCGTTCGCTTGCCTGGATGAAGGCGCGGCCAAGTCCGCCGCCCTGGGTGACAAGCCCAATGCCGCCGCCCAGCGTGTCGTTCTTGAATACCGGTGAAAAGGTCAGCCCAAGGCGGCGGTTGATGTTGCTCAGCCCTGGCGAGTTCGGCCCGTAGATGCGCATCCCGCTTTGCCGGGCGATTTCAGCCATCTCGGCTTCGACGGCACGGCCCTCATCCCCGGTTTCGCCAAAGCCAGAGGTGAAGACCACCGCAAACCCCGTTCCTGCTGCCGCGCAATCGCGCAAGGCGCCCACCACCGCATCGGCTGGAAGGCACACCACCGCCACATCGACGGGGCCAGGCAAGGCCGACATTGCAGAATAGGCGCGCAAACCATGCACCCTTTCACGCCCGGGGTTGACCGGAAAGATCTGCCCATCGAAGTCGGAATGCTCGGCAAGGTTCAGCAAGGTGTCGCTGCCCACGCTACGGGGCCTTTCACTGGCGCCCAGGATCGCCACGCTGCGTGGCGACAAGAGCCGCGAAAGATCGGGAAAGTCGCGGGCGACCACCGGCTCAGCCACCTTGCGGCGCCCGCCGGACGAGCAGTTTCCAGACCCCTTCCACCACGGTTTCGCCACGCTGGTTGATGACCTCGCGCCGGAACGACAGGATGCCGCGTTCGGGTTTCGAAGTCTCGCGCTTCTCGGCTACGGTAACGCGCACGCCAATCGTGTCGCCGATGAAGGTGGGGTTGGGAAAGCTGCACTGCATGTCGAGCAACCCCAGAAGCGAGGGTTCCAGGAACGTGTTCATCAGCATCCGCGTGGTCAGCCCGGACATCACCGACACCACCAGAAGCCCGTGCGCGATACGCTGGCCAAAGGCCGAATCGGCGGCATATTCGGCATCGACGTGCAGCCGGTTGAAGTCGCCTGACAGGCAGGCGAAATTAGCCACGTCGGCCTCGGTGATGGTACGGGTGGGGCTATCGAACTGGTCGCCTTCGTTCAGGTCCTCCCAGTAGAGTTGCTGGCCCTTGAGGGCCGAAAGATCGGGCCGTGTCATTGGGTTTCCTCCTCTGGCAGCGCTAGCACTGCCTCTTTCAGTTCAGCCTTGAGAACGCGGCCGGTCAGGTTGCGCGGCACCGCCGTCATAAAGACCACGCGCCGCGGGCGCTTGTATCGGTCAAGCCGGGTTTCGGCATGGGCGATCACATCGGCCGCTGTCAGCTGCGCGCCCGGCGCGGGCACGATCACTGCGCAGATCGCCTCGGTCCAGTGCGGATCGGGCAGGCCGATGCAATGCGCCTCGGCAATCGCCGGGTGGCCGGCCAGCGCCTCCTCGATCTCGGGGGCGTAGACATTGATGCCGCCGCTCTTGATGATGTCGCGCTTGCGACCCGTGAACCAGAGCAGCCCTTCGTCGTCGATCCGGCCCAGATCGCCCACGGTCAGATAGTCGCCGCGCCGGGTTTCAGCGGTCAGCGCCTCATCCTTGTAATACCCGTCGTAGCGGCTTTCGCTGCGGGTGCAGATCTCGCCGACCTCGCCCTGCGGCACCTCGTTTCCATCGTCGTCCAGCAGTTTGAGTTCCACCCCGAAGAAGGGGCGGCCGACGCAGTTGCCCGCAAGGTTGCGGCGCAGATCCCGAGCGGTCAGGTTGGCATAGGGTCCTGCTTCGCTGGAGGCGGCATAGATCATCAGCGCATCGCCGAACTTGTCGAGCGCGGCACGCTTGAGGTCGAGATACATCTCGCCGCCGCCAGATTGCAAAGTCCCCAGCGACGACAGATCGGCGCTCGCGAACCCCTCGGCCTCGACCATCCGCTGGAGCATGGCGGGCAGCAGCATGGTGGCGGTCAGCCGCTCGTCTTCGATCAGCCGTAGCGCGGCGGCCCCGTCGAAGCGGCGCATCAGATAGACGCTGGCACCCAGATAAAGCGGCAGCAGCGTATAGGTGCAGCCGGCCGACAGGCAGATCGGCAGCGCCGACAGCGCCCGGTCGTCGGGGCGGAAACGCTGCTCGATGGCGCGTTCCTCCATGCCGAAGAGACTGCGCAGCGCGCCCTTGGGCTTGCCGGTGGTCCCCGACGTGTGCAGCATGATCGTGGTGCCGTCCTGCCCTTGCGGCGGATCGGGCGGTGTGTCTGCCAGAAGGTCCGACAGGCGCGGCAGTCCTTGCGGGGCCCCGTCGCCGATGGTGACGATGTCGTCCACCACGGTCCGGAACAGATCGGCATGATCCAGCGCCGCATCGCCCAGCAGCAGGGTTTTGCTGTCCGAGCGGGCAACCACATCGGCCATGACTTCGGGCGCGATGCGATAGTTGATCGGTGCGGGAATTGCGCCTAGCCCCGTCACCGCCACATAGGCGGCAAGGAAATCGGGATGATTTTCCGAGATCACCGCCACCTTGTCGCCCGGTCCGATGCCGCGCCGCGCCAGCACCGTCATCATCCGTTCCACCCGGTCAAGGAAATCCGTATAGGTCTGGCTCCTCCCCTCGAACACCACCGAGGGTTTCGTGGGGAACCGCCGCGCGTTCAACCTCAGGGCCTGGAGAAAGGTCATCGGCATGGCCGCCTCCTCAGGTGAAGGCCGAGATCCCGAGAACCTCGCGCCCTATGATCAATGTCTGGATTTCCGATGTGCCTTCGGGGATCAGCCCGCCGCGCGTGTCGCGGAACAACCGTTCGACGGGGTAGTCGGTCGAATAGCCCAGCCCGCCGTGCGCCTGCAGCGCCATCGAGGCCACCTCATGCGCCGCCTCGCTGGCATAGAGCTTGGCAATCGAGCATTCCTTGCGCCCAGGCAGACCCGCGTCCAGCGCTTGGGCGGCACGGTCAGTCAACGCGCGCGCCGCTTCGGTGCGGATGGTCATGTCGACGATCAGCTTCTGCACCAGCTGATAGCTTCCGATCACGTTGCCGAACTGCTTGCGCGTCTTGACGTAATCGGTGGACAGGTCCAACGACCGCTGCGCCGCGCCCACCGCGCCCGCCGCCACGTTGAGCCGGCCATAATTCAACCCCGTAAGGATCGCCTTGAGGCCCTTTCCCGCAGGACCCAACAGGTTTTCCTTTGGCACCTTTGCGTCTTGAAAGGCCAGCTGCGATGTCGCGGTGGCCTTGATGAACATCGTGCCCACCCGCGAAGCTTCGAAATCGGTCTCCTCGAGGTCCACGATGAACAGACTCAGATCGCCATCACAGCCTTCCGTGAATGTCCGTGCCACCAGGATTCCGACCCGGCCGTTGACGCCGTTCGTCGTCCACAGCTTGCCGCCATTGATCAGCCAGTGGTCGCCCTTGTCCTCGGCGCGGGTCTGCACCGAGGCAACATCAGAGCCGTGGTCGGGTTCGGTGATCCCCACCCAGACCGGCATCTGGCCAGCCATGACGGGTTTCAGCCACTTTTCCTTCTGGCGCGCATCGCCCAGGTGGTGGAACAGTGCGATCACGATGTTCACGGTGTTGAGCAGAACCCGGAGTGAAAGCCAGCGGTATCCTGCTTCCTCCATCATCATCGCCCAGGTGCGATAGCTGAGGCCGTAGCCACCGGCCTCTTCCGAGAGAAGCCCGCCAAGATAGCCGAACTGGCGTAGCTCGCCCATTATCGCCCAGGGCAGATCGCCCGTCGCCTCGCATTGCGAGATGCGCTCTTCGGTCAGCTCGCGCGCCATGAAGCCCCGGATGCTGTCTCGCAGCATCCGCGTCTCTTGATCCTCGACACAGGCGGAGGCCGGGACATGTTTAGCCATATCGCCCCCCGGTGATGTGAAGCGTCTCGCCCGAGATGTATTCCGCCGCATCCGAGGCGAGGAACACCACGCCGTTGGCGATGTCGCGTTCGTTGCCAAGGCGCTGCACGGTATTCATTGCCAGAGCGCGCGACTTTATCCGGTCGTAGTTTGGAAGCGCCTCGATCATCTCGGTGGCGATGAACCCCGGCGCGATGGCATTTACGGTGACATTGAAGCGCCCCTGTTCCATCCCCAGCGCCCGGGTGAAGCCGATGATGCCGGCCTTGGCGGCGGCATAGTTGGTCTGTCCCGGATTGCCGAGATAGGCGCGAGAGGAGATGTTGATCACCCGGCCCCACTTCTGTTCCATGAAGTACGGCACCACGGCGCGCGAGCAGGTATAGGCACCCTTCAGGATCACGCCCACAACAGCGTCCCAGTCCTGTTCGGGCATCTTGGTGATGTAGTTGTCGCGCGGAAATCCGGCATTGTTGACCAGGATGTGGACGGCGCCAAATGCTTCGATCGTGCGCGAGACGAGGGCTTCGACCTGTGCCTCGTTCGTGACATCGCAGACCACGCCGATCGCGTCGTATCCGTCGGCCTCAAGAGCGGCGCGGGTGGCTTCTGTGGTTTCGGGGTCGATATCGGTGATCACCACCTTCGCCCCCTCTTCGGCCAGCGCGCGGGCGGTCACTGCGCCGATCCCGCGACCCGATCCGGTGACGATAGCCACCTTGTCCTTTAGTCCCAGTTCCAAGTTACGCTCCTTCAGGTTGTCAGTATTCGCCCGAGAACACGGTTACGATCTCGGGAAAGAATGCGATCAGGGCCAAGACCGCGAACTCGGCCAGCACGAAAGGCAGCACCCCGACAAAGACCCGTTTAAGAGGTACGCCGGTGATCGAGCTGGCGACGAAAACGTTCATTCCGATTGGGGGGGTAATCAGCCCGATTTCGACCGTTTTGGTCACCAGGATGCCGAACCAGATCGGCGAATAGCCAAGCTCCATGACCATTGGAAAGACGATCGGCATGGTCAGGATCAGGATCGCCAGCTGATCCATCACGCAGCCCAGCAGGATGTAGATCAGGATCAGGATTAAAATCACCACGCCCGGCCCGATCTCAAGCCCTTGCACGTACGAAACCAGCGCCTGCGGTGCCATGGTCAGGGTGACAAAATAGCCGAAAATGTGCGCCCCGATAATAATGGTGAAGATCATTGCAGTCGGGCGCGTTGTACGTTCGAGCGCCCCCATGAATTCGCGCCAGCCCATACGTCTGAGCAACACGGCGGCAATCATGATCGCGCCAAAGCAGCCGACCGCGGCGGCTTCGGTCACGGTGACAGCGCCAGAATAAATCCCGGCCACGACAAAGACGAACAGCAGAACCACCGGCCAGATGTCGCGCAGTGACGCGAAGCGCTCACGCCACCCATGGCTTTGCACTGGTGGCGCCAGATCGCGGTTCAGCGTCGCCCAGACCATCGTGATCCCGGCAAAGCTGAGCGCGGTAATGAGACCCGGCAGAATGCCGGCAATGAACAGCCCGCCGATCGAGGTTTCGGTGATGATACCGTAAACCATCAGCACAACCGAAGGCGGGATCATGATCGACAACGTCCCGGCGGCCGCAACCGTGCCTACGATCATGCCGCGGTCATAGCCATATTTCTCAGCCTCGGGCGCGACGGTGCGCGCCATCGTGGCCGTCGCCGCGGTGGACGAGCCCGAAACCGCCCCGAAGCCTGCGCTGGTAAAGACCGTGGCCACGGCCAGTCCGCCGGGCAAATGGCCCACCCACCTGTTGGCGGCGCGGAACATGTCCGACGAAATCCGACTGGCCGACAGGATCTCGGCCATCAAGATGAACAAGGGAATGGCGGTCAACAGCCAAGAGGCGGTGTTGCGATACGGGGCCACCGACAGGATGCCGAGCGCCAGATTGAGCCCGCCGATCAGATACAGGCCGACGGTGCCGGCGATGCCCATCGCGAAGCCTATCGGCATCCCGACGACGAGAAGCCCCGCCAGCAATAGCGACACAGGTGCAAGAAATTCCATACTCAGCCAATCCGATCCGAAGCGCCGCGAAGGTGCTGAACGTCACCCGCCGCATTTACGAGAAGGCGCAGAACGATCAGCACGCAGCCAATCGGCGCAATCACAAGCGTGGTGACGAGAGGCGCGTCGATGTCGCCGGATGTGCGATATCCGAAGTCCCACGCCTTAAGCGCCTCGCGCGAGGCACCGTAACAGATCAGCGCAAAAAACGCGGCCGCTGCCAATCGCAAGACGACATTGAAACCGGCCCGCAGCCCTTCGGGCAGAGCATCAAACACTATCCCCACTCGCACGTGGCCATCATACATTTCCAGATAGCTCAGGCTTCCGAACACGATGATGGGCATCAGATATAGCTCTGTAGCGCCAATGACCCCTTCGATCGGGTCATTCAGGATATAGCGCGTAAAGACCTGTATGAGGATCAGCACCAGCATGACCATCATCGCAGCGCGCGACAGCCAGTTCATCCCGGTATCCACCCGGTCCATCGCTCGGCCCAGAGGACCGTGCAATCCAACTCTCGGCGACGGCACGGCGTCCTCTCGGGGATCAAGATCGTGACGGGACACGGTTGCGCGCCTTACTGCGTCTGGTGCTTTTCGATGTTCGCACGAAACATCTCCAGCACTTCGCCCGCAGGCAGTCCGCGCTCTTGCAGACCAGAGACCCAGGCATCGAACACCGGCGCTGTGGCCGATTTGACCTTTTCGCGCTGCGCTTCATCCAGAACGATGACCTCGATACCGCTGTCCCGCATCTTGTCCTCAAGCTCGGCGGCCGATCGGTCGGTTTCTTCGGCAACTCGCTGCATCGCCTCCTGCGACGCCTGTTGAATGGCCTGTTGATGCTCTGGCGACAGATCCTGCCAGACCTCCTCGCGGATCGCGTAGGGCGCCCAATACACAAAAACATCCAGACCCAGAACGGCGGTATCGATTACCTCGTCCAGCTTGTAGGAATAGATGCTGGTGGTGGGAAAGATCGTGCCGTCGACGGTGCCGGTGCGGATGGCCTGATAGGTTTCCGGGCTGGGAATATCAACCGGCGCGCCCCCTAGGGCCTTGACCGACTCCGCCATGTTCCCGGCAATGGTTTTCAGTTTCAGCCCTTTGATGTCATCAATGCCGCTAACATCCTGGTCGCGGGTGAACAGGTTGTAGGTCGAGGTCATTACACCCCAGACTGGGCGCATCCCGTTGGCCAGGAAGTCGTTTTGCAGGATCGGATCCGACGTCACCGTTTCAAAAAAAGCGGGCGTCCCGACAACGCTCTGCGAGAAAAGGCCAGGAAGCGTGTGCACGCCCGCCAGCGGCATCGTGCCCCCGTTATAGGCCGGCGGAACATAGCCGATGTCCACCACGCCTGTCTGCACCATCGAGAACATATCGCGCAGCGAACCCAACTGACCGGCACCGAAATACTGAAACTTGACCTCGCCATCGGTCAGCTCGGTTACGCGGTCCATCCAGTAGGTGGTGCCGGTCTCGACGATGTAGTGGCCGGGCGGAAAGGTATCTGCAACCTTGAGTGTCACTTCGGCCGCCGCAATTTGCGGCATCGTTCCGACCGCGATCACCAGCGCCGCCCCTGCGGCAAACCGATCGAGTTTTGTGTTTCTTGTCATGGCAGTCTTCCTCCCTGTGGCGTTGTCGATCAGCGCACCATGGTGCGGTGAACCGGTCAATGTTTATGGGTGGCCGGGAGCGCAACTGTCGCGAGATCACACATATATGCGAATACGCGAACTGAATCCGCGGCGACGCAACAGAGAAGATCGAACGCCAATCGTGGGTGGGAATCTCCAGCGCTTTCACGGCCGAAAGAAAGGATTCCGTGGCCTGCCGATCAACAGTAAGCGGCGGCTGCGCCCCACGTTGTAGATGAGCTCCGGCACTGCGAGGTGATATCCATCTCATGATGGGGAGTGTGTTTCGCAATGTGCGCGACAAATTCGTTTCTCAGATCTCTGGGCGTCGAGATCTACGGGTCAGGTCATCGGCGCTGGCCGGACGACGTGAAGGCTCGCGCTGTGGCAGAGACTTTGGAGCCGGGAGCGACCGTGAATGCGATTGCCGAGCGATATGACATCCGCCCAAACCAGCTCTCGGCTTGGCGGCGTCTGGCAAAGCAGGGCCAGCTGGTTCTTCCTCCGGCGGAACTCGGAGAGCCGGTCTTCGCGCCTCTGGTCATTTGCGATCCGACTGAGACGCCCGAGCTTTCCGACGCGAAGCCCCAGCAGGTGATCCGGATCGTCAAGGGAACAACCCGGATCGAGCTGTCTTCTGACACGTCGGCAGGTCAGATCGCCGCGATCGTGCGCACTCTGGAAGCGCCTGCATGCTGATGCCGTCTCAAGGGGTCCGCATCCTGGTGGCGACGAAGCCGGTAGACTTCCGCAAGGGGCATGATGGACTGGCAGCCTTGGTGCAGTCGACCTTGACCGAAGATCCGTTCACCGGGACGGTCTTTATCTTTCGGGCGAAGCGCGCAGACCGGATGAAGATCCTGTTCTGGGACGGCAGCGGTCTCGTCATGGCCTACAAACGGCTGGAGGAGAGCACCTTCACCTGGCCCGCGATCCGGGATGGTGCGATGACCCTGAATCGCGCCCAGTTCGAGGCGCTGTTCGCCGGGCTGGACTGGCGGCGGGTGCGGTCTCTGGAGACGCGCGCCCCCGCTGTGGCAGAGTGACTCAGGGCGGGGAAAGCCGGCCTGACAAACGCAGGAGCGGGATATGATGCCGCCATGTCCAGCGCCCTATCCCTCGACCTGTCGGCCATTCCGGAAGACCAGCGTGACGCTGTTCTGGCCGTCCTGCGCGAGCGTGATGCACTCAGGGAAGCCAACAAGCGCCTCGAGCACCTCGTCGCCGAACTGAACCAGGTCGTGCATGGCAAAAGGTCCGAGAAACTGAGTGAGGACGAGCGGCAGCTGGCCTTCGAAGATCTGGAAACTGCCGTCGTCGAGGCAGAGGCCCAGCAGGATGAAGACGCCACGGCCTCGTCCGGTCCGCGGCGATCCAAGGTCGCCCGCCGCAATCGGGGCAATCTGCCTGAGAGCCTCCCCCGGATCGAGCAGATGATCGAGCCGGCCAGCCTGGAGTGTCCCTGCGGCTGCGGCACGATGCACCGGATCGGCGAGGACCGCAGCGAGCGGCTGGACATCGTGCCGGCCCAGCTCCGCGTCATCGTGACGGTTCGACCCAAGTATGCCTGCCGTGCCTACGCCGAAGGGGTCACCCAGGCGCCAGCCCCTGCCTTCCTGATCGAGGGCGGGCTGCCGACCGAGGGCGCCATTGCGTATGTGCTCGTCGCCAAGTTCGCCGACCATTTGCCTCTCTATCGCCAGAGCCAGATCCTCGCGCGTTCCGGGATCGACCTTCGGCGCAGCACGCCCGCCGATTGGGTCGGCACCGCGGCCTTCCACCTTGCCCCGGTGGTCGACCGGCTCGCCGAGCACCTGAAGGGCTCGGGCAAACTCTTCATGGACGAAACGACGGCGCCGGTTCTGGAGCCCGGGCGAGGCAGGACGAAGACTGGCTTCCTCTGGGCGCTGGCCCGAGATGATCGGGGCTGGGGCGGCGATGACCCGCCCGGCGTGGTCTTCACTTACCGCCCGAGCCGCGCCGGCGTGAACGCGGAGCAGATCCTGCAGGGCTTCGACGGCATCCTGCAGCTGGACGGCTATCCCGGCTACGATCGGCTGACGCGCCCCTCGCGCAAGGGCGGCGCGCCGATCACGGTTGCGCACTGCTGGGCACATGCCCGCCGGAAGCTGAAGGAAGTCTTCGACCGTGATGGATCGGAGATCGCCGCCGAGGGGCTGCGCCGGATCGCCGAGTTCTACCGGATCGAAACCGAGATCCGCGGCATGGGACCGGGACAGCGCCTGTCGGCGAGACAGACACGCACCGCGCCGCTGGTGGCCCAGTTCGGCGAATGGTTGCAGAGCCAGCGCCGCCGGATCTCCGCCAAGTCCCGCCTCGGAGAGAAACTCGCCTATATCCACCGGCAGTGGGACGGGCTACAGACCTTCCTGCAGGACGGACGCGTCGAGATCGACTCCAATGCCGTGGAGAATCTCATCAGGCCGATCGCCCTGACGCGGAAGAACGCACTCTTCGCCGGCCACGACGAAGGTGGTCGGACCTGGGGCCGCATCGCCTCGCTCATCGCCACAGCAAAGATCAACGAAATCGTACCCTTTGTCTATCTCAAGGCGACGCTCGAGGCGATCGCGGCAGGGCATCCCGCGAACCGGATCGACGAGTTGCTACCCTGGAACTTCAAGCCGTCGAGCTGAACTCCGGTGGGGCGTAGACGCCGCTTACGATCAACACGATGATGGTCGGCCTCTTTCGCGGCGCCTCTCTTCAAGCCGGTATTCTTGGGGCGGGCCGAAACCGTGGTCGCACTGCTCTGGGCAGCGCATCCTACACCGCCCGGCCTTCGGGGATGCCGGTGCTAACGACGCCCCGCCGGTCAGGCTCAACCTTGAGCCTGACGCGAAGAGGCTATTTCCGCCGCCTGAAAACGGACCCTGACATTGGCAAGTGGCGCGTTTCGTCCGCGCCCCCCAAGTCCCGTCTTCGTCAAGCCGGGCCATTTTTTACGGCGCTGGCTGATCCAGGCGGTCAGGCGGTCAGGGACTGTTGACCCATCTTCTTCAGATTTCGAACGATTTCTTCGTGCATGATCCCTACGATCTCTTTTTCGGATCTCAAGATAACATCAGTTGGAGCGCCAACCCCGACAGCGAAAAGCCGCGAGTTCAGATGGTTAGGAAACGGCATGGAAATCAAGCCGCTCCCTTGAACCACCTGATCGGTTGAGAGGTAATAGCCCTTGGCACGGGTTTCTGCCAACGAGGCCACGAAAGCTTTCACATCCACTGCCGGTTTGTCGGGCGCGCGATAGGCGTTGATCCTGCGGAACAGACTGCGCACTTCGTCGTCACTGAAACGACTCATCAGAACGCGCCCGACACCTGAGTTACCCAGCGGACGACGTGTCCCGAGCGATATGTGGTGGATCGGCGAATCTTTCGGGCGGACAACTTGCACGTACTCGGCTTCGTCCCCATTCTTGGTTGCCAGAACCACCACATGCCGTGTGCGTTCCGAAATTGCCTTGAGCAGCCGGTGGATGGTGCCTTCGCCGAACAGATCTGGATTCATCCACGACCCTAAAAGCGGAACGCGCTCGGTGGGAAAATAACTCTTCTTTCGGGCATCGTGGGTCAGAAATCCAAGCTTCACCAAGCTTTTGAGCAGCGCCGAGGTACTTGACTGCGGGTACCCCAGTTCCTTGGACACTTCCACGACCGAAAGCGGTCGCTGAACTTCATCGAAATACACCAAAGTCTGACAGGTGCGCGCCACCGATTTCACAATTTGATCGCCGCCTGTTCTTGCTGAAGTCTGATGCGCGGTTTCCATGATCTCCTCCCTTCGTGTGCAGTTATATGCACAGCGTTCCATACGGAAGGATGGCCGCGCTTGTAAATTCTGTCAACTGTTAGAAAACTGCCGGGGGCACGCCGCAAGCGGCTTGGGGATCAGGAAAGATTTCGGGTTCGGTTGTCAGTGGCCTCCTCGATTGGCGGGTATGATCACACCGTCAGCGGCGACGGCTCCCTGCCCGCTTGCTCCGACGATCAATGGATTGACATCAATGGTCTCAAGCGCGGCCCCGTGATGGGCGGCAAAAGCAGACAGTCGGGCAAGGGCGCCGGCGAGGGCGTCGATGTCGCGTTCGGGCGCGCCCCGGAATGCGTCCAGCAGTTTGCGGCTGCGGATTTCGTCAATCATACGGCGCGCTTCGACAGGTCCGAATGGTGCGACGCGGAAAGACACGTCTTCGAGGGCCTCGACAAACACCCCGCCCAGACCGAACATGACCACCGGGCCGAAAGCCGGGTCCTGGGTCACGCCGAGTATAGCCTCCAGTCCAGGTGCTGCCTGTTCCGCCACGACCAGCCCGTCGATCCGCGCACCGGGCATCTTCTCGGACGCCAATTCCAAGATTCGTGCCCCGGCAGAGCGGACATCTTCGGCCGAACGCAGATCAAGCGCGACGCCCCCGATGTCGGATTTGTGCAAGATGTCGGGCGAGGCAATCTTCAGCACGACCGGGAATCCCATTTCTTGCGCTGCCTGAGCTGCCGCTTCGGGGGTGGTGGCCAGGGTTTCGCGCACGATCCCGATTCCGGCCTCTGCAAGCAGGGCCTTGGCCTCGATCTCGTTCACAATTCCGTCCGGCAACGGCGACAGGTTGGAGAGTTCGGGTATCGGGTCCTTTTCGCCTGCCCGCGCGAAGGAACGGGCAAAATAGCGCAATGCGGCCATCGCCCGGACTGCACGGGTCGGTTCCTCGAACACGATGAACCCCGACTTTTCGTACGCGGCGCGCCCCTCTGGCTCTGTCAGCGAACAGAACAGCATTGGCCGATCGGGATATTTCTCGCGAATGCGCTCCAGTCCGCGCCGAATGGCTTCGTTCAGGTCGGCGACAAGTCCGACCGTCGACATGAAGATGATGGCCCCATCGATCTCGCCGTCACCAAACAACACATCCATGTTGGTTTCCAGAAGATCGATCTGGTTGACCAGCTGCGCCGTCACATCGACCGGGTTTCGGACACCGGCAAATGGCAGCACCTCTTTCAGCTTTTTCTGTGCATGATCGGGAAGCGCAGGCACGTCCAGTTTCAGCTTTTCGGCTTCGTCGGCCATCAGCACCCCGACCCCGCCCGAGACTGTCACAAGGCCCAGCCGGTCGCCCTGCATCATCGACGCGGATTCGGCACAGGCATAAGTCACATCGAACATTTCATCGACCGATTGCGCCCGGTAAACGCCGTACTGCCGGAACGCCGCGTCATAAACCGCGTCTGCCCCAGCCAATGAGGCGGTATGCGACTGCGCGGCCTCTGCTCCGACCGCGCTGCGCCCGACCTTCATCATGACCACCGGCTTTCCCCGGGCCCGCGCCAGCTCAAGTGCCTCGACCAGCCTGTCGCGATCGGTTGCCCCTTCGAGATATCCCATGATGACGCGGGTATCGTCATCCTGCGCGCAATAGGCCACGGCATCGGCAAAATCGACATCGCAGGAATTGCCCGTCGTCGCCCAGATATTGACCCCAAGTCCGCGCATTCGAACGAGCGTCATGCAATACGAGCCGAACGCGCCGCTTTGACTGACGATCGACACGCCGCCGGGTTTTGGCAGGTGTTTTTCGACCCCGGGCGTGAATGTCGCATAGAGGTTGTGGCGCACATTCGCGATGCCAAGGCAGTTCGGCCCCACAAGCCGCATGCCGCCCTCGCGCGCGATGTCGACCATGCGCGCCTGAAGGGCGGCCCCGTCGGCATCGACCTCCGAGAACCCCGAACTGAAGATCACCGCCCCCCGCACACCTTGGGCCGCGCACTGTTCGACCGCCTGAACGGCCAGCGGCGCGGGCAGCGCGATCACGGCCAGGTCCGGTGTCGTGGGTGCCTCCGAGATCGACGGATACGCCGTCAGGCCCTGCACCTCTGGCGATTTCGGGTTGATAGGCAGGATCGGGCCGTCGAAACCGTGCCGCTTGAGAAAATCCACCGGCCTTCCGCCGATGCGCTTGGGATCGCTTGAGGCGCCAATCACCGCTACCGAGCGAGGGTTGAAAATGGCATCCATTCCATGAATTCGCATGGGACTTCCTTTGATGTTCGTAACTAGTAGGATTTTGGCAGGCCGAGGGCATGTTCCGCGATAAACGAAAGCACCAGCTGCGGGGTGACCGGCGCGATGCGGAACAGGATGGCCTCGCGAACAAGACGCTCGACATGGTATTCCTTGGCGTATCCGAACCCCCCGAAGGTCAGCTGCGCGGTCTGTGTCGCCTTCACCGCCGCTTCGGCGGCCAGATATTTTCCTGCGTTGGCTTCATTTCCGCAGGGCTTGCCCGCGTCGTAGAGCGCGCCGGCGTGCATCGCCATCAGGTTGGCCGCCTCCAGTTCCGCCCAGCTGGCGGCCAGGGGGTGCTGTACACCCTGATTCTGACCGATTGGTCTGCCAAAAACGACGCGCTCATTGGCGTAATCCGCGGCGCGCCGAAGCGCATTCCGCCCGATTCCGACTGCTTCAGCGGCAATTAGAACCCGTTCGGGGTTCAGCCCGTGCAGGATCTGACGAAAGCCCTGGCCTTCTTCGCCGATCAGATCCCCGGCGGGGATCGGAAGCCCGTCGATGAACAGTTCGTTCGAGTCGACACATTTGCGGCCCATCTTTTCGATCTCGCGCACGGTGACGAAAGATCGGTCCAGATCGGTGTAAAAAAGGCTTAATCCTTCTGTCGGTTTCTTGACGTCCTCAAGCGGGGTCGTGCGCGCCAGCAACAGGATCTTGTCGGCCTCCTGGGCGGTTGAAATCCAGACCTTCTGGCCGTGCACCACATATCGGTCACCCTGTCGCACGGCGCGTGTTTTCAGTTTGGTGGTGTCCAGACCGGTTGTCGGCTCGGTCACCCCGAAACACGCACGTTCATCGCCTGCCACCAAAGGCGGAAGGTATTTCTTTTTCTGGTCATCGGTGCCGAATTTCACGACTGGGTTCAGACCGAAGATATTCATGTGAATCGCCGATGCGGCGCTGTTGCCGCCGCCGGATTCCGCAATGGCCTGCATCATGATCGCGGCATCGACGATGCCAAGACCGGCACCTCCGTACTCTTCGGGGATTGCAATCCCCAGCCAGCCATCGCGGGCCAGCTTTTGATGCAGCTCTCGCGGGAAACCGCCTACGCGATCGCGTGTCAGCCAGAATTCGTCGTCGAATTCTTCGCAGATCCGCAGGATCGCATCGCGGATTCCCTGCTGTTCGGATGTCATCTGATAGGTCATGATTTTCTCCTCACGTCTTGCAGACCCGGCTCAGCGGCCCGGTTCGGCCACAGTGCCTTGTTCGATTAGGGTGTCGATTTGCCCGGTGTCGTACGCGAGCTCTTGTAAAATCGCCCGGGTGTCAGCACCCAGTTCGCGGCGCCCAAGCCAGCGCAGCCGTCCCGGCGTCTTGTCCAGCTTTGGCACGGGTCCGACGACCTTGGTGTCGTCGCCCTCCACCCCAACAATGTCCCTTCGCGCGGCGATCTGCGGATCGGCCAGGATGTCATCGACGTCATAGACCATCGCAGCCACGGCATCGTGGGCCTGGAAGATGTCAATCGCCTTCTGCGCGTCATGCTGTGCCACAAATGCGCCGAGACGGTCCACAATCTCGTCCATGTGCTCCGCGAAGCCATCGAGGCTTTGGAATTGCGGCTGTTCCGCCCATTCCTTTCCGCCCGCGGCTTCCAGAAGCCGCCGCCCGGTCGCGGCACTGCCTGCGCTGATTGTGACCCATTTCCCGTCGCGGGCGCGAAACACCCCCGCCGGGGCGTAGGAATTGGGCGCCTGGAGCCCGTTTCGGTCAACCGGCAGCCCCGCGCCGGTTCGCGTCGGAACGTGATAGTCGATCAGGCGCAACAGCGGCTCGAAAATAGCCAGGTCCACCACTTGCCCCCGGGCGCGGCCGTTCTGCACCGCATGCAGCGCCATCATCGCGCCGTAGGCCGCCATCAGGCCTGTGGTCGAATCCGCAGCGGGAAAGCCGGGGTGCATCGGCGCGTTGTCGGCAAAGCCGGTGATGTGCGCCAGTCCGCTCATGGCCTCGCCGGCCCGACCGAAACCCGGCCACGAGGCGCGCGGCCCCGTCTGGCCATAGCCCGAGATCCGCACGATCACCAGATCGGGGTTCCACTCATGCAGGACCTCTGGGGCCAACCCTGCCCGTTCCAGAACACCGGGTCGAAAGTTCTCGATAAGCACATGGGCGTTTTCGACCAGCCGGCGCAGAATGGCGCGGCCGTCTTCACTCTTCCAATCCAGCGCCATCAGACGCTTGTTTCGTGCCAGGGTCTTCCACCAGGCGCCAACGCCATCACTGGCCCGCGCGCTCAGTACCCGCAGCATGTCACCCTGCCCCGGACGCTCGATCTTGACCACGTCGGCGCCAAAATCGGACAGCAATGCGCCGCACATCGGTGCTGCGATCACATGCCCCAGTTCAATCACCCTGACATCGCTCAGTGGCCCATTTTCCATTTTCACGTGTCTGCCTCGTTCTGCGAATTTTCCGACGTCAAGCCCTAGTTTGCGGCTCTGAAAGCCTCATTCTGCTCGGAACTAGAATCCATTGCGAGAACAATCGAACAACCGTTAGATCGCCGAAACGAGCCGATGTTTTTTCACTTGACGGAGGAAAGAATGGCAGAGCCAAACACGAATCGAATGACGGCATGCCGGCCCACGGTAGCCGACGCACTGGACGGGTTGTTCGACCCTCGCACCATTGCGGTGGTCGGCGCGTCCCGCACCAAGGGCAAGTTGGGGCAGGCCGTCATGGCCCTGCTGAAGAGCAACGGTTACAGCGGCACGATTATCCCCGTGAACCCTTCGGGCGGCGAGATCGAAGGCCTTCCGGCTGTGCGCAGTCTGGACGAGATTGACAGCCCGATCGACGTGGTTGTGCTGGCAACGCCGGTCGGGGTCGCGCTGGACGCTCTGGAGACCTGCACCAGGCTCGATGTAAAGGTCGTGGTCGGGGTCACCTCGGGCTTTTCCGAAGCCGGGGAAGAAGGGCATGACAACGAAGAGCGCTTGCGCCGGATCATGCAAGACGCGCCCTTCAGACTGGTCGGACCGAACTGCGAAGGCGTGGTGCGCCCCGCGGCGGACCTGCAACTGACCTTCAGCCCGATGTTCAACGATCTTCGGCCTGGTCCCGTGGCCATGATTTCCCAGTCCGGCGCGCTTGCGGGCCTTATGGCGTTGCGCCTGGGCGAACGCGGCGTGGGCATCAACGCCATCGTTTCCAGCGGCAACGAAACCGACCTGACCGCAGCGGACCTGCTGGATTATCTGGGCAACGACCCCCAGACGCGGGTGGTTCTTTGCTACGTCGAGGAACTGCGCGACGGACGCCGTTTTTCCGAAGCGGCCCAGCGGCTGACACAGGCGGGGAAGCATATTGTCGCGGTCAAGGGTGGGCGCAGCCGCGCCGGGTCACGCGCGGTCCAGTCGCATACCGGCGCCATGGCCGGGGACGACCGGGTGATCAGCGCGGTCTTTCGCGAAACCGGTGTCATCCGCGCCCGTGAATCCGTCGCCGCCGTCGATGCCGTGACGGCGCTCGCCGCGGGTCGACGACCTGCCGGAAACAGGGTCGGGATCATTTCTGTCACCGGCGGGCTTGGCGTCGAAATGACCGACTTGGCCGAAAGCGCCGGCTTCGAGGTTCCGGTGCTGGATGAAACGACGCAGACGGCGCTGTCGCGCTATGTGCCCTTTTATGGGTCGGTGACAAACCCGGTCGATCTGACCGGTGTGGTTTTGGCGAATCCCACATATGTCGGACGCTGTCTGGAGGCCGTTGCCGCCGATCCGGGCGTGGATATTGCCATCGCAATTATCACATTTGTGCCAGATCAGCAGTTCATCGAGGCCTTGGCCGAGGCGTTCGACAGCACAGACAAGCCGATTCTGATCGTCTGGACCGGTTCGGCACGCAGCAATGCCTCGGGCGAGGCGCTGCGCGAACGAGCCGTTCCTGTCTATGATTCGCCCGCTCGGGCGGCATCGGGCCTCGCCGCACTCGCGGTCGCGACAGGAGAAGTGGCATGACCCAAAGAGAAACGCTGGAAAACTGGCAGCGTGCCGGGCGCACGGTTATCCACGAGGCCGATGCGAAGGATCTGCTGCAACGGATTGGAATCCCGGTGCCCCGACGTGACCCCGACCACGGGCGCTGTGTCGCCAAGCTGTGTCACGATGACTATCCGCATAAGTCCGATCACGGGCTCGTCCGTTTGGGTCTTTCCCCCGACGAGGCGAAACAGGCCGCCGCGGAAATGGCGGAACGTTTTGCGGGCGGCACGGCGCTGATCGAGGAAATGGAAGAAGGGTCCGTGGCCGAATGGATTATCGGCTGCAAACGCGACGACACCTTTGGTCCGATCGTTCTGGCCGGTCCTGGCGGCATCCTTGTAGAACTGATTGATGCCGCCGAAATCAGGCTTGCGCCCGCCACCCCGCAAACTGCCGCGGCCATGCTGCGATCGGGTCCGGGGGCGCGGTTGCTGACTGGACTACGCGGCGCAGAACCGGCCGACAAAGATGCCCTGGCAGACCTGATTTCACGCATATCTGTTTTCTTTGCCGAGAACGCCGATCTGATCTCGGAAATTGAAATCAACCCTGTGATGGTTCGGGCCGACGGGAAGGGATTGGTCGCCGCCGATGCCTTGATCGTTTTGTCATCAAAGGCGGACGGACAGGAGAAATCAACGTGATACGTCACCCTTTTGGAGAGTTGTCACTTGGCCAGACCGGCATTTCGAGCGGTCGGACGATGACCGAAACCGATGTCGTCAATTTCTGCATGTTGACCGGGAACTGGCTGGAACTTCACTCCAACGTCGAGCACGCCAAATCGTCTCT
Organism: Paracoccus sp. SCSIO 75233; assembly: GCF_027912675.1. Lineage (NCBI taxonomy): Bacteria > Pseudomonadati > Pseudomonadota > Alphaproteobacteria > Rhodobacterales > Paracoccaceae > Paracoccus > Paracoccus sp. SCSIO 75233. The sequence goes on from NZ_CP115758.1 coordinate 158,684, forward strand.
GTATGGCCAGCGCCTCGTGCAGGGCAGCCTCGTGTTCTCGATCGTCAATGCGATGATCCCCTTCGACAGTTCCGTGCTGGCCGCTTTCTATGGCTGTGACAAGCTACGCTTTTTGCGGCCCACTTTTATCAACGACACCCTTTGGGCCCGCACCGAAATCATCGACCTGAAGGACCATGACGAAAGGCACGGCGTCGTGACCAGCAAACTGGAAGGCATCAACCAGCGGGACGAAACGGTCCTGCGCTGCGAGTTCAGCCTGCTGATCCGCAAGTCGCGTCTGGATCGCCCCGGAGAACCGGCCAAAATCCGTGCGGCGCACGACAAGACACAAGGACAGAGCGCATGAACTTTCTGACACCCGAGCAAGAGATGTGGCGCGCCACCGTCGAGCGTTTCGTCGACGAAGAGATCGGCCGCGATTATATCCGCAATTGCGACCGCGAGCGCAAATACCCCTACGAAGCCTATGAAAAAGTGGCCAAGCAGGGCTGGCTCGGCATCCTGTTTTCAGAAGAGAGCGGCGGTCTTGGCGGTGACATCATGGATTATGCCCTGATGTGCGAAGGGTTGGCCAAATACGGCTTTGACTTCTCGACCGGGTTGATGGTGGCGACGTTCACCGCGATGAATGTCGAGAAATTCGGCACGCCCGAGCAAAAAGAGCGGTACATCCAGCCCTTCCTCAATGGCGACATCCGCTTTTCGATCTCGATTTCCGAACCGGGCGCGGGGTCGGATGCGGCATCGACAAAGACCCGCGCGCGGCGCGACGGCAACGGCTGGGTCGTCAACGGGCAGAAACTGTGGTGCTCGGGCGCTGCGGCCGATAACGCAATCCTTGCAATGCTGACCCGGACCGACCCCGACGCGCCCAAACACAAGGGGCTGTCGGTTTTCCTGATCCCCAATGACACCGAAGGTCTGGACATCCGCAAGCTGCCGACCATGGCGCGCCGCGCAACCGGCACCACCGAGATTTTCGTGGACGACGTGAAACTGCCGGCCGATGCGCTGCTGGGCACGGAAAACGATGGCTGGAAGATCATCACCGACCATCTGGAACTGGAACGCGTGGCCGTGGCCGCCGCCTATGTGGGCAATGCCCAGACAGCCGTAGACGATGCTCTGCGCTACGCCCACGAACGGATTCAGTTCGACAAGCCGATCTTCGACTTTCAGGTGATCCGCCACATGCTGGCCGACATGCAGACCCAGGTCGATGCCGCCCGGCTGTTGGTTTATCGCGCCGCCAGCCTGGCCGCAGCCAAGACGCCCTGCACGCGAGAGGTCTCGATGGCAAAGCTCTATGCCTCCGAGACGCTGCAGACGGTGACGCGCAACGGAATGCAGATCCTGGGTGGCCACTCGATGCTGCCCGAAGCAGATATGGAGCGGTATTTCCGCGAAGGGATGCAAAGCACCATCGGCGGCGGAACCTCGCAGATTCAGCGTACGCTCATCGCCAAGACCATGCGCCCGGGCTAACAGTTCGGGGCGCACCGGGACAGCCCGACAAGAAGGAGAAAGAGCATATGAAGAACGGACGAGAACCGGTGGTCGTCGGCATCGCCGACGCGCCGCTGAAGGACGGCAAGTTCGTCACCAAGGCTTCGGTCCTTGGTCATGCCGCATTTGTGGCAAAAGCCGCCGTCGAAGAAGCAGGACTGAAGTTGAGCGATGTCGACGGTCTTCTGACGGCCGGCATGTGGGGGGTCCCCGGCCCCGGCCAACTGGCCACGGTGACGCTGGGCGAATATCTGGGCATCATGCCGACATTCGTCGATGGCACGAATATTGGCGGTTCGGCATTCGAGGCCCATATCGCACATGCCGCCATGGCTCTTCGCGAAGGCTATTGCGAGGTTGCGCTGATTGTCTACAGCTCGGACCAGAAATCCCTGCGCAGCCGCAATCTAGGGGGTCGGCCTTCAGTCCTGTCCATGCAGCATGAAACGCCTTACGGAATGCCCACGCCTGTGGGCGGCTATGCGATGGCCGCACAGCGCCATATGCATGAATTTGGCACCACGTCCGAGAATCTGGCCGAAATCGCCGTCGCGACGCGGAAATGGGCACAGTTGAACCCCGAGGCGACGCGTCGCGATCCGCTGTCCATTGACGACGTGCTGTCCAGCACGATGATCTCGGAGCCGCTGCATCTGCTCGATTGCTGTCTCGTCACCGACGGGGCCGGCGCCCTCGTCATGACCACCGCCGAGCGGGCCAAGGACCTCAACACCCGTCCCGTCGCGGTCAAGGGCTATGGCGAGGCGCATACCCACTGGGCCATCGGCGAAATGCCGGACCTCGCCCGCCTGCTTCCCGCGCAAAAGGCCGGGGAACGCGCAATAAAAATGGCCGGGGTGAGCCATTCGGATATCGACCTGGTCGAGATCTATGACAGCTTTACCATCACCGTGCTGCTCTCGCTCGAGGCTCTCGGCTTCTGCAAGATCGGCGAAGGCGGGGATTTCGTGTCGGGCCAGCGCACGGCACCAGGCGGGGCGTTCCCAATGAACACCAGCGGCGGCGGCCTCTCGGCGCTGCATCCGGGCATGTTCGGAATGTTCCTGCTGATCGAGGCCGTCCGGCAGCTTCGCGGCGAAGGCGGCGAGCGCCAGGTCAAGGGCGCCGAGACCGCTCTGGTGCATGGTACCGGGGGTACGCTTTCCTCAGGTGCGACCGTGATTTTGCAGAAGGGCTAAGACGATGAGCATTGAAAAACCGCTTCCGGTGATCGACCATGACAGTGCCCCCTATTGGGAGGCCACGCGCGAGGGCCGCCTCGACATCCCGCTTTGCGGCGATTGCGGCAAACATCATTTCTATCCCCGCTCTATTTGCCCGTATTGCCATTCCGACAATCTGCGCTTCAACACCGTGAGCGGACGCGGCAAGGTGCATACCTTCACCATCGCGCGCCGTCCGGCAGGGCCGACTTTCGCGGATGACGTGCCATATGTCGTGGCATTGATCGAGCTGGAGGAAGGCCCCCGGATGATGAGCCGGATCCAGACCGGCGACCCCGAGAAGGTTCATATCGGGGCCAAGGTGGAAGTGACGTTCGTCAAGGCAACCGACGAAGTGACTTTTCCCTACTTCAAAATGACCTGAGGCCAGAGGCACCGCCACTTCGGGGCCGAATGTGGAAGAGCCGTCGCAGAGGTTGTCTGCGGTGGCTCTTCGCTTTTCGGAGGTCACCCGGCGCGGCCGGGCTGCGGTGCTCCGCGCAAAAACCGCCACGCCAAGAGCCCGGCCAGCGCCAGCCCACCAACGATGTCGGCCGCAGGCGCGGCGTAAAACAGCAAGCCGGCAGCCGACAGGAACAGCAACCGGCCGATGACCGGCACCTTTCCACGAAACCAGCCGCTTGTGCCGACGCTGACGGCAAAAACCGCGGCGCAGGCCACGCCCATATCCAGTAGGATTTGCACCGTGCCGCCCTGGGCCAGTATGCCCGGCCGGAACACAAAGAGAAACGGCACCACATAGATCGCTCCGGCCAACATCAGCGCGCGACCCGCCACCCGCCAGAAATTGGCCCCTGCCAGGGCGGCGGCGGCATAGACACTGGCGCAGACCGGTGGCGTGATGGCCGACAGGATCGCATAGTAGAAGACAAAAAGATGAGCCGTCAGTTCGGGTAGGCCAAGCCGCACGAGACTGGGCGCGGCGATTGCCGCCGCCAGCACATAGGAGGCCGTCGTCGGCACGTCCATACCCAGCAAGATCGCCAGCACCGCCGCCAGCAACAGGGCCACGATCAACCCCTGACCGGACACAGAGAACAACAGGTTCGAGACTTTGACCCCGGCACCCGTCGCCGTCAGAACCTTGACGACGATGGCGGCGCAGGCTAGCAGCGCGGCGATCATCACCAACGCCCGCCCTGCTTCGATCATCCCCTCATAGAGGTCGCGCGCCAGCTTGGCCCAAGAGGCCAGCACGCCCTGCTCTCTTCCGTCACGCGCGAACGGGCGCACCACCACACAGGCCAAAACCAGTATGATAACAGCACCGGCACCTGCAAAGCTCGGCGTGTAGCCGTTGAACAGGAAGTAGACCATCGCCGCGATGGGAAGAAACAAGGGAATTGACTTGTCCGGTGCGAGGAATTCCGCCGGTTCGGGCATTTCGCTCCTCGGTGTCGGTTGCAACCCTGTGCGACGCGCATAGAGATCCACCCCGAGCCATACCGCCAGGTAGTAGAGAAATGCCGGACCGATCGCCGCAACGACAATGTCGGTATAGGGAATGTTCAGGAACTCAGCCATGATGAAGGCCGCTGCCCCCATCACCGGCGGCGTAAGCTGGCCGGCGGAGGAGGCAACGGCCTCGACCGCCCCGGCAAAGGCCGGTGGATAGCGCAGCCGCTTCATCGTGGGAATGGTGATCGAGCCGGTCGCCATGACGTTGGCCACTGCCGAACCGGTCACCGTCCCGAACATCGCCGAAGACAGGGCACAGACCTTTGCCGGGCCGCCATACGTTCGACCGGCGATCCACGTTGCCATTTTCATGAAAGCATCCGTTGCCCCGGTCGACAGCAGGAGCGCCCCCAGAAGCACATAGATCACGATGACCCGTGCCCCGATATCCGCAAGGTAGCCGAACAGGCCGGTGGTCGAGCTGTAAAATGTCTCGACAGCGGTACGTGCCGAAACGCGCGGCGGGCGCCAGGCGCCGTCGATCAGGTCATAGCCGAAATAGAAATAGATCACGGTGCAAAGGGCCAGCAGCGGCAGGAACCATCCGATCACCCGGCGCGCGGCCTCGAGGGTCAGCAGAACAGCTATCAGACCTGCCGCCTTGTCGATCGGCCCATAGCGCACCATGATATCCGAAAAGCGATCCCGGTTCAGGATCACGTAGAGGCAAACCGCGAACGCCAGTAGTCCCAGCATGATGTCCACAGCCCGTTCAATCCCGCTTCGCGCACCGGTCCGCGAGGCGCGTGCCGCATAAAGAAAGAACGCGCCGCCGATACCGAAACCGATAAAGATCGGCCGCTGAACCAGCGGTTCGAACTGCCCGAATAAGGCATTGTAGAAATGCAGAGCGACGAATGCCGCCAACAATACTCCAAGCGCCTGCCCTCCGCGCCGTTCCCAATTGGGTATTGCGGTCGATGTCTGCGTCATGTTCTCTCCGAGAGCGGTAACGGCGGGGTGCCCGCAGCACCCCGTCTGGATCAGCCTATGGCCGCCGTCGTGACGGCCCGCGATTCCGGTCAGCTTCCGGCCGCCTCTCTCCAGTAACGTTCCGCACCTGGATGATAGGGTATACCGGTCTCGATTGTGGCGACGGCATCGGCGGCGATGTCGTAATCCGCAAGCTGCGGCCAGGCTTCGACCAGCAGGTCCATGTTCTGGTGGATGCTGCGAGCGATGTCATAGGCGCTCTGGTCATCCATGACGCCGGTGCGGGTCAGGAAGAAGACGTTGAGCTTGGGTACCCGCATTTCCTCGGATCCCGGAATAAGCCCTGCGGGAAGAGTCGTGAAACCGACGCCCTCCATGGCTTCTGTCGCCGCTTTCTCCTGCTCTTCGGTGAAGCCGATCAACCGCATCTTGGTGCTTGTCATCAACTCTTGCAGGGTTGCATCGACAGAGTTTGCGGCCCCGTATTTGCTATAACCGATGATCTGGCGGTTCTTGATGCCTTCCACCGCGTCGCCAACGGCGCCATGCACCAGGTCCGCGTTGATATCGAACATGGACAGGACACCGGTCGTCAACGTCTCGGCCGCCGATCCGCGGATGCCGGGATTGAACTTCTTTCCGTCCAGTTCGTCCAGCGTCGTCACACCAGACTCTTCGGTGACCGCGATCAGCAGGATCGAGGCGCTGTAAGGATAAAGCGCAACCGTATCTGGGATTGCGTTACCTTCGAACTTGCCGGTCCCGTTTCTGGCGGAGATCAGAATGTCGGTGGTGGCAAGCCCAAGGTCGATCTCGTCGCGCGCCAGCCGCAGCACATTGTCCACGCTGGCCCCGGTTTCGATCACGCTGACATTGGTGCCTTCCATGCCGGTCTCGATCGCCTTGCTCATCGCAACCGAAATGGTGAAATGGCTCGACGTCGGGCTGGTCGTGCCCATCGTGAGATCCTTGGCAGATGCCGCGCCGCCAAGGGCTATCGCGCCCATGGCCGCGATAGCACCCACCGCCGCCCGGTATCCGGTCAACTTGCGTTGGATCATTTTATCCTCCCGTTTTTGCCTTTAAAGTAACGTCAGCCCGGTCGCTTAAGCACGCAGGGCCCCCGATGTATCGATCCGCTCTCTCAGAACGCGCAATTCTTCCTCCGTTGGTGGCCGCGTTTGCGGCACCTCGCCTCTGATCGCCAGATCGAACCCCGTATGACGCTGGACCTCTTCGGGCGTATTTCCCGCATGCACCGATTTCAGTCGCATTCGCAGCGTCGTCTTGTCGAAATCCATAACCGCTCGCGGTGTCACCACCAGGCGCGGTCCTTCATTGACCAGCCCGGCGTCGCGTTTCGCGGCAGGCCCGGACAGATGTCCGGGTATTGTGATGAAATCGACCGTTTCCACAAAGTTTCGCGCCGTATGCACGGTGGGGCAAATGTAATACCGCGACGAGGTGTGGCAGTATGACAGGTTTGCTGCCCCCGGCCCGCGCATCTTTGGTGCGTGCAGCGTGCCGCCGACGTGGTGCAGGTTGATGTTGCCGTACACATCGTGCTGCAAGCCACTGTGAAAGAAAAAATCCAGCCCGTGATGGCTGTGGCCGAACAACTCGATAAAGGTCTCGGCGGCCTCGCAGCGGCCGAGCGCACGATCGTCCAGCATCGACGGATACAAACGCCCCGGCTCGGGGTTGAAGAACATCTCGCCGCCGACCGTCAGGTTCGGTGCATGCAGCTCGCGGGCTAGCGCAATGGCCGCCATCGGCACCAACGCGGCTGCACCCGCCGCACCCAGTTCTCCGTCGGCCAGATCGCGGGCCAACACGACGACCATCTGTTCAATTGGGGAAACCGCTGCACTCATTCGTTCCGTGCCTCGGCTTCGAGCACGGCGAAATACCCGGCTCCCCCGACCGCTTCGATGTAGTCGCTCTGGTTTTTCGGTCCGGTCACATGGCGGGCGATATAGGTGTCCAGCCCCGTGCTGTCGCCGGTCCGGGCGGCATCCCCCAGATCGGCGTAGGCGTCGATATGGTCCTCGTCCATCGCATAGTTGGGAAAGCTCGCGGTTGGGTGCGCGCCATAGGGCACCTCGACCACGGCATCGACATAATAAGACGGCACGGTAACCCGCGAGGGATCGTCCAGAACGACCTCGTCCGGCACGATCCGGTCCACGCTGGCAATGACCATGTCAGACGCGCGTGCCATCAGCTGATCGGCGTAGACCATCGTGCTGAGATGGCGCAGGTTTCCCCAACGGTCGGCTTCCTGCGCGTGCAAGAACGTCACTCTGGGGCGGATCGGCCCGACGGCGTGAATACGGCGGCCGGAGAACGGGCAGTCGATTTCGTGCAAAAGCGGGTTGTGCTTCAGAACGTCCGATCCGCGCAGCGCGTCGATTGGCTGGAACGGCACGCCATGAGCCGACGCCATCAGCCCGCCCACCACGGTCAGCGCATCCAGCGCGTGCGCGGTCACCTGCCCTGCCTCGACCGCGCGGCGGAAATTGGGGCAAAGCCGGTTTTCCAGCGTAACGCCGGGAATAAAGACCTGTGCGACCGCGCCTGCCGCAATCATCAGGTCGACATCATACCCCGCGCCCGGCGAGGAATACACATGCAGACCATCTGCGCCCGCGGCCAGCAACGCGCGCACCAGTGCGACAGGGCGGCTTTGCTTGAACAGACCACCGAGACAAAGCTCGGGGCGTTCTTCCAAAGCGCCTCGTGCCAGCCGGGCTGCGTCTTGCAGGCCTGTGACCTTGCTGCGACGTGTGGGTTTCGCTTGGCCTTCCATCGTTGGGCGTGCCACTCCGATAGTGATTGCGCTGACCCATCCTAGTTGACGCTATGGGGTCCATCACCTTCCGACTAGCGCAAAGCCTGATCGAACACATATGTGGAAATGCTTGCGCCCGGTTCCTGACAGGCAATTGAGACCGGTCAGAACCACCCTGCCGCGACACCGCCGCCAACGATGAGCGTGATGAGGAGGATGCTCGCAACACCGAAGATCCCGTTCCACCGCAAGCCGATGGTCAGCGGCCGCTCGCCCACGATGGAGGAGGCGTAGACCACCGCCGTGATGGCCGGTCCCATGCAGATGATGCTGCTCCAGCCACCAGCCAGTGCAAGGCCCAGAGCAAGCGGCGACAAACCTTCCACGCCGACGCGGTTGACCACCTCTGCCAGCAGGACCACCGAGATCATCGGATGCACGCCCAGCAGCCCCGTCAGAAACACCGTCATGATCAACAGCACGACGGTCAGCACAGGCCGCGTTGCGATCCAGCCAAGATGGTCGGCAATCCATTCGACCGGAACGACCTCCAGCGCGACGAGGCCGATGAACCCCGCCGACGCGATGACGCTCATTTCGGTCGCGAAACCCGGTGCCTGGGTCACAAACCGGCGCGATATACCGGCAAGGCTGCCACTGCCGCTGCGCATAACCGACCAGAGCAGCGCATAGATCGGCACGATGGTGATCAGGACGGTCTGGAAACTGTACTGGGTCAACCGGTCCAGCGTGACCACGGCGGCGCCCAAAAAAAGCACATGCCCGGACACGATCAGGACGGCCCAGGGGCTCCAGTCCGGCAAGTCACCGCTCAGGGCCGGTGCCCGGCCGCGCGCCGAGGGCGGGCGCCACCATTCCACCGTGTCGAACAGCCATCCCAGAAGAAACAGAATCCCGGCCAGAGCAATCCCGTAAGGCGCCAGGGTCGTCCATTCGAGCCCCGGTATTGTGAGAATCATCAGATTGAGAGCGATTCCGAACGGCGTCCAGAACGCGATCGAGGAAAACCCCCGCATACAGGCGCTCACCATCCTGCGCTTGCGAGCCTGGAACACGAATTCGTCCATCTCGTGCCGATGCGCCGCCAGCCCTTTCATTATGATCTCCAGCATCACCCCAAGCCCGCCGAGATTTAGAAGCACCCCGAACAGATGCCCGCCCGCACCCAGAGAGGCGTAGCGACGGGTCGGCGGCTGCAGTGTCAGGAATTCACCGGCAACCTCGACAATCGGGTCTTGGGTGGCCGCGATGCGCAGGAAGGCGACAGCCGTCAGCAGAGCGGACAGGAACACGACGCGCCCCGCCGCCTGGACGAAGATGCCGGGGTCGATTCCATTGGCCAGCGCCAGAAGGGCGATCGCGAGCGAGAAGAAAAGCAGCACCCATCCGACACGGGCGATGTAGCGGGACGAAATGGCAAGATAGATGCAGAAAAACGGCGCGGCAGCGATGGACGCGACGGCGGAGGGCAAGACACCCTGAATGATGGCAGCGCCAAGACAAATCAGCAGACAAATGGCCGTAAACCTGTTGCGCTTGCCGGAACGTTTCAGGCGCTCGACAGGCGACATCTGCCCCCCCTTTTCCGAAGGCGCTCGTTGTGTCTGTGACGCAACGGCAGATGCGGTCTTTCATGGCACGACGGCGGAAATGCGATGCCGACAATTTCCCATTCACAGGCAAGGACACACAAGGTGCTCATCTTGTCGGCGCAGGGCGGACTAGCCCGGATTTGTGGTGGCACTGACCGCCTTGGTTCCGGGCCTCCGAGGATACATCGTCTGGCGGTCAATGACACAACGATGCCTCGAAATGTCTCTCCGCACATGCGTGCTTGTCTGCCCGACTTTTCACGCCGATACCCTCAACCACGTCTGTTCTTCTTTCCGAAGTTCTACGGTCACGTCCAACGCCCGATCCTGCACGGAAACAGAGGAAGGATGAGCACCCAGAATATCCAACGGCAGCAAGGATCACAACGCAAGCATCCCGCTCCAACACATATGTGCGAAAGAGTGGGGCCGAGAGTTGATAGCGCCCGCCTTGATGAGGCAATATGCAGTGTCAGAGAAAGAAGTGGATGATCAGCGATTTCACCATCCGTTTGTCGCGGTTCGTCGCCGCGCCGCACCGGCTGAGCGTTGCAGACGCCGAGCAGGCCGCGCTTTGCGTTGAGGATACCATAGCCGCCATCTATGGCGGGTGGCATGAACCGGTGGTTCGCCGGCTGGCGGCGCTTGACGCGGGCGGACCGGCAGTCCCGGCAGGAGCTGCTGAAGGTGGCAGTCCCGAACAGGCCGCGTTCCTGAACGCGGTTGCCGGTCATGCGCTCGATTTCGACGATGTCCATACGGTCAGCGTCACCCATCCCAGTGTTGTAATCGTGTCGGCGCTGCTGGCCACCGTGGATGTCCGGCCGGACACGGCCGGCCGCATTGCCCCCGCGCTTGCGGTCGGAACAGCCGTCAATGTCGCGCTCGGTCAGATCCTGGGTTTTGGCCACTACAACAAGGGCTGGCACGCAACGTCGACCATCGGGGTTCTGGCATCGGCGGCAGCGGTCGCGCATCAGCTTGGGCTCGACGACGACGCAGTCCGCAACGCCCTGTCCCTGGCCGCGTCGCTGGCCGGGGGAATGCAGATCAATTTCGGCGCCATGGCGAAACCGATCCAGGCCGGAAACGCCGCCCTTGTCGGATTGCGGGCCACCCGGATGGCCGAGGCCGGCATCACGGGCGCCCCGGACATCTTCGCGGCGCGCGGCTTCTTCGACCTTTATGCCGGCCCGGACGGGATTGCGGCCGACCCCGCAGCGGTGGAACCGCGGATCGATCTGGGCACGGTGTCCCGCAAGCTGTATCCCTGCTGCTACCTCACCCACAGGATGATCGCCGCCGGGCGGCACCTTCACGCCGAACGCGGCGGCGAGGCGGTGCCCGAAGGATCGGTGATTGAAATGACAGTGCCCGAAAGCGTCATGGTCCCGTTGCATGTCACCGACCCCAAAGATGGAATGCAGGCCAAGTTCTGTGCCGCCTATACGCTCGCCGTGGCCCTGCAGCAGGGCCAGGTCGGGCTGGTGGATTTCGAAGGGGACAGCCCCCATCGCCCCGCGGTGCGCCGGCTTATGGACATGGTGCATATCCAAACCATGCCGGAAGCGGGGCGGGATCACGCTGGCGTGGACCATGGGACGGTCCATGTCCGCCTGCGCAAAGGGAACGTAACCCTGGCCGAAACCTCGGTCGCGGCGCACCCCGGCTCTCCCTCGGATCCGGCAACCCCTGCCGCGATCGGCGACAAAATCGCCGATTGCCTCGGAAAATATCGCAGGGACGGGGGCGCGGCGCCCTCTGCCAGTGCGTTCCGCCGGGATCTGCGCACGCGGCTGCATCTGCCGCCACTGCGAGAGGCGTCGGCCCCCGACGGGCAAAAAAACCATGCGCGGCAGGACAAGCCCGTGAAGGAAATGTCCAGCGCCGATCAAACACCGTCTGAAAGGACCGTCTGATGGAATCGATGATTCATGACATGGCAGAGCGACTGTTCCGCGACCATGTCACCCACCGCATGCGCGAAGACGCCGCCTCGGGACAATGCCCCGAGGCGCTCTGGACGCAGATCGAGGAGGCAGGGTTAACCATGGCGCTGGTGCCAGAGGACGCAGGCGGTTTCGGCGTGCCACCGGCCGAGGCGCTCGGTCTTGTGCGTATTGTCGGGGCGCATGGCCTGCCCTTGCCTCTGGCTGAAACCCTGATCGCAAACGCCGTTCTGGCGGCCGCGAATATGGCCCTTCCCGGTGGCAGGCTGACCATCGCCGAAGGCGAAGCGCTGCGGTTGGAACGGCGCGGCAAGAAGATCCATGCGAGCGGGCATCTGACACTGGTGCCCTTTGCCCGCTGGGCGAACCGGATCGTGACCATTGGCGTCCTGGACGGTGTCGATCACGTCCTGTCCCTGCCGGTGAAGGATCTGATCGTTGACCCGGCGCAGGATTTTGCCGGGATGCCACGCGACGACATCGAACTCGATTATACCCTGACAGAGACCGATGTCACCCCCTTGCCACGACCCGTGGGAGGGATGCGCGGGCTTGGTGCACTTATCCGCAGTCTTGCCACCACCGGGGCGATGGAGACCATCCTGAAGATGAGCGTTCAATACGCCAACGACCGGGTGCAGTTCGGACGGCCAATCGGCAGGTTCCAGGCGATCCAGCACAATCTTGCGACAATGGCCGGAGAAACCGCAGCCTCGCGCACGGCCGCCGAGATGGCGGCCGGCAGCTATGACACACCGGCCTTTGCGCTGGCCGTTGCCGCCGCCAAGGCCCGCGCCGGAGAAGCGGCCGAGAAGGTCGGGGCCCTGGCCCACCAGATTCACGGGGCCATCGGTTATACCCAGGAACACGCGCTTCACCATTTCACCAAACGGATTTGGGGCTGGCGTGACGAGTTCGGCACCGAGCTTGACTGGACCAGGGAACTTGGGCGGGCCGCCCTGTCGAGCCCCCACGACACCTTCTGGCATTTCATCACAGACAGCGCTGCAAAAGGGACCCAGGCATGACCCTCACCGCTTTTTCTCCCCCCCCGCCCGGCGCCGACTATGACGACCTCCGGCAAGAGGTCCGCGCGTTCCTGGCCGACGAACTGGCCGATTTCCCGCCCATAAAACGCGCGCAGTCGTGGAATGGGTTCAGCCGTGATTTTTCACGAAAGCTGGCGCAGCGCGGCTGGGTCGGCATGACCTTCCCAAAGGAATACGGCGGCCACGCGCGCAGCGCGCTTGAGCGGTATGTCGTGTCCGAAGAGCTACTGGCCGCCGGTGCCCCGGTGATTTCGCACTGGATCGCAGATCGGCAGAGCGGTCCGCTCATACTTGCCAAGGGCACCGACGATCAGAAACGCCGGATCGTGCCGCGCATCGCCGCGGGCGAACTGTGTTTCTGCATCGGGATGAGCGAGCCGGATTCCGGCTCGGACCTGGCGGCGACGCGCACGATGGCCACCGAGGTCGACGGGGGGTTCCGGATCAACGGCACGAAGGTCTGGACGACCTATGCGCATGTCGCCGATTACATGATCCTGTTCTGCCGCACCGGCAAGAGCGACGACCGCCACGGCGGGATGAGCCAATTTCTGGTCGATCTCAAGGCCACCGACAACATTCAGATCACCCCGATCATCGACTTGGGCGGTGAGCATCATTTCAACCAGGTGGTATTCGACGATACCTTTTTGCCCTCCGATGCGCTGCTGGGCGAAAAGGGCGAGGGCTGGTCGCAGGTCATGAGCGAACTGGCGTTCGAGCGCAGCGGCCCCGAGCGGTTCCTGTCGTCGTTTGCCCTGATCGAGGAACTGATCCGATTGCTGCGCGACGACGCAACCGAAGCGCAGCAGGCCGAGATTGGCCGTTTGTCCGCGCATCTGATGGTGCTGCGGCAGATGTCACGATCGGTGGCCGGAATGTTGAACGAAGGAGAGAACCCGTCACTTCAGGCTGCCATTGTCAAGGATCTGGGAGCGCTTTTCGAACAGGACATTCCGCGCCTGGCCCGAAGTCTTGTGTCGCGCCCGGCGGTGCCTGGCGGGAGCGATAGCTATGCGGCTGTTCTGGCGTATACCGAACTCGCCGTTCCGTCGTTTTCGTTGCGCGGCGGCACACGCGAAATTCTTCGCGGTATCATTGCGCGGGGACTCGGACTGAGATGATCCCGCCTGCGGAATGACAACAACGGCGGGCGGCACACGTCTAGTGCCGGCCGGTTTCCCCAACCTCCGAACGATAGCCGAGTGCTCGGGAGAGCTGTTCAGCGGCCGTTTTGGCAGCGGCAACATATCGCTTCTTGTTACGCTTGGCGCGCTCCAGAGGAGCACCAATCACCAATGCTCCTGCCAAGTGTCCGTCGGCGCGAAAGACCGGAACCCCGAACCCCGCTGCATCTACATGCGCGGTTCCAGCTGTACTGGAATACCCGGTTTTGCGAATCTCCGAAATTAACCCGCGCAGTTCATTTTCATCGGTGATCGAATTAGGCGTCAGCGGCTTTAATTCAGTGCGCCGAAAATAATCGTCCAGTTCCTGCTGCGTGTCAAAGGCCAGCATGACCAGCCCCGATGCCGAACAGAACAATGGCCGGTTGATCCCCTGTTGGGCGACATACCGAACGGGCTGGGGGCTTTCGATGACCGACGAATAAATGACTTTCTCGCCGTCCCGGACAGCAAACAGGATGGTTTCACCGGTCTGGTTAACCACATCATTCATCACCCCGCGCAGGACCGATTCGAACGGGTGGTTGGTCAGAATTGACTGGGCGAACTGAAAAATCCTCGGACCCAGAAAGTAATTGTCTTCCTCGCGCATCAGATACCCCTTCTCGGTGAGGGGCCGAAGCAGCACCAGCAAACTGCTCTTGGGGCAATCAATCGCGATGCTGAGTTCCGAAAGAGACATGTGACGTTTGCAGCGCGCCAAAAGATCGAACAACGCAAGGATACGCGTCAAGGACCGGGGCCCTTCCGATGTGCGCCCGGCGGCTTCGGCTGGGCCAGATTGCGCGGTTTTCATAGTCATGTCTCCAGTGCCGCTATCCGGAACAGGCCTATGCCTTTCCTGGCTCTTTATCCGTCATGCGGGCCTTGATCATCCGCAACGGCGTATACTCCAATACCTGTTCTCCGGTTTGCTTGAACACCTTGTTTCGCGTCCGCACCAATCCGCGGTTCGGACGGCTCTTCGACCGGCGCGATTCTGTTACCTCGACCTCACAATGGATGGTGTCCCCGGCAAATGTGGGCCCCATGACCTTCAGTTCCATGTCCAGAAAGGCAAAGCCGGTATGTTGCATTGTGGATTGGGTCAAGAGCCCTTCCATAAAGGTATAGACCAGCGCACCGGGCGCGGCGAAACCGGGGATATTGGATTCCTTCTCTCGGAAGTCACGATTGATGAACAAGACCTCAAGCATGCCGGTAACACTTACAAAATTCGTGATATCGGTTTCGGTGACGGTGCGGCCAATGGTCCGAAACCTGCGCCCCACTGGCAAATCTTCATAACAAAACCCGAGTCCTACAGTTTCCATTTCGCACAATTCCCTTGATCAGTTCCATTTTCTGAGAGGGTTCGGCCACATCTGTCCTGCGCCCGGAACACGCCCCGGTTCCTTCACGTTAGGCGGCAAGCTCCGCAGCAATCAATCGACTGCCTCGTTTTTGCGGCTTTCACGTCGATTGAGCACATTCTTGATGAATCGCATTCTTCGCTCCAGTGGCCCCTTTTTCCACGCCACAGCACATATGTGGTTTTACGCGGCTGGTGCCGGATAGCGTTTGGGACATACCGAACGCGTACCTTACCTTTTTGTGAACAGGCGCCAAATGCCATGACCCGAAGAGGACCAGCATGAATTTCGGCTTTTCCGACGAACACGATGCCATACGCGACACGCTGGCACGAATGCTGAGCGATCACGCCACTCTCGCGGTGGCGCATGACTGTCTTGAGGCTGCCGACGGGTTCGATTCCGCAACCTGGACCGCCTTGGCGGACGGCGGATGGCTGGGCCTTGCAATTGCCGAAGACTACGGGGGGGCGGCGATGGGGGCGATCGAACTGGCCATTGTCGCCGAAGAGATCGGCCGTAGCCTGGCCGCCATACCTTTTGGCCCGGTTCTTGGCCTGGCGATCCCCGCGATTCAGGACTTGGGCACGCAAAGCCAAAGGGAAAATCTGCTTCCCCGGATCGCCGAAGGCCGCATGATCGTTACCGTCGCGCTTGCCGAGGATGGAGGGTCTGCACCGGAACGGGTCTCGGCAAAAGTGCTGCAGGATCGCCTTTCGGGACGGAAATCGCCAGTTTCGTTCGCATCCGATGCGTCATTCGCGATCGTCGCCGCCCTGGACGAAGGCGGCACCGCGCGCCTTTATCTGGCGGATCTTTCGGACCCCTCGGTGTCGATCAGCGCGCTGGATGCGATCGACCGCACCCGTCCGACGTCCGAGATCGTCTTTCACGACACGCCGGTTGAACTGCTTCCCGGGTCCGATCCCGCAGCGATCCGGACTCTTCTGGACGGCGCCGCAGTGTTGGCCGCCTTCGAACAGATCGGCCTGGCCGAGCGGGCGCTTTTCCTGACCAGAGACTATGCCTGCGAGCGGCAGGCGTTCGGACGCCAGATCGGCAGTTTTCAGGCGGTCAAGCACCGGCTCGCGGACATGTTCGCCAAGATCGAGCTGGCACGGTCCAATGCTTTTTTCGGCGCCTGGGCGCTGGCGAGCGGGGATGAACGGCTGTCCGAAGCGGCGGCGGTAGCACGCCTCGCGGCTCTCGATGCAGTGCAATTCACCACTGAGGAATCGGTGCAGCTTCACGGTGGGATCGGGTTCACCTGGGCGGCCGACCCGCATTTGTTTCTGCGGCGAGGATGGCAGTTGAAGGCCGAACTCGGCCTGGCCGATTTGTGGCGCGAGCGGCTGCTTTGCAATCTGGCGGACGGCCAAAGGGCCGCGAACTGACAAGGACAAAGTGCAGATGGATTTCAGCGACAGCCCGGAAGAAGCCGCGTTCCGCGCCAAGGCGCGCGACTGGCTTGATGCCACCGCGACCCGCCGCAATGGAAGCGAAAAGGCCCAGGACCATTTCATGGCCCGCGACGCCGACGAAGTTGCCCGTGCGCGCGACTGGCAGGCACGAAAGGCCGACGCAGGCTGGGCGGGGCTGACATGGCCCCGTGCTTTCGGTGGGCGTGACGCCACTCCGATCGAGCAAGTGATCTGGAATCAAGAGGAAGGGCGCTACGCCGTCCCGCCCAACGTCTTTCTGATCGGGATCGGGCTGGTCGGGCCTACGGTCATGATCCACGGCACCGAAGACCAGAAAACAAGATTCCTGCCCCGGGCTCTCACGGGCGAAGACATCTGGTGCCAACTTTTTTCCGAACCCGCCGCCGGGTCCGATTTGGCCGGTATCCGCACCCGTGCACGCCGCGAAGACGACGAATGGGTGATCTCCGGTCAGAAGGTTTGGACCTCGGGGGCGCATTATTCCACTCACGGCATCCTGCTGGCGCGCACCGATCCACAGGTGCCCAAGCACAAGGGAATGACCATGTTCCTTGTGGACATGTCCGACCCGGCCATCGAAACCCGTCCTATTCGCCAGATTTCGGGCAGCTCCAGTTTCAACGAAGTGTTCATCGACAACCTGCGCGTGCCAGACAGCGCCCGCTTGGGCGGTGTATCCGAAGGGTGGAAAGTGGCGCTGACCACACTCATGAACGAACGGTTCAGTATTTCCGTCGGCCGGGCCAGTGGCGGTGCGCGGGCCGAGGAATTGATTGATCTGGCTACCCGTGTCGAACGGAACGGTCGCCCGGCCATCGAGGACGACGAGGTGCGCGCGCGCATTGCCGATTTCATCGCGCGTCAACGCGGACTGGAATTCACCTCTTACCGGGTCATGACGTCGCTTTCGCGCGGCCAGGCACCGGGTGAAGAGGGCTCGATCGGCAAGCTGTTGCTGGGCAAGCTGCGGCAGGAAATGGGCGCTTTCGGGATGGATCTGGCGGGAACTTCGGCGGGCATATCAGCCAAGGTCGGGGATGACGTGGCGCGCTGGCGAAACGAATACCTGACCGCGCCGGGCAACCGGATCGCGGGGGGATCGGACGAGATCCAGCGCACGATCATTGGCGAACGCATTCTCGGGCTGCCGCCTGAAATACGCGTCGACAAGGATGTCGCGTTTTCAGAGCTTTGATCTGAATGGGCGCCACCCGGGACCAACGACCAACAAGGAGGAGAATATCATGAAGTTCAAGATAACCGGGATCGCTGCCGCATGCCTGGCAATGGCCACCTCGGCTGGCGCGCAAGACATCGATCTGCCTGACGTGATCGCTTGGTCGGCCTATGACACGGGATCGGCCGGTCATGCGCATTCCATAGCCATCGGCAACATGATGCGCAGCAAATACGGATCGACGGTCCGCGTGCTTCCGGGGCGAAACGACGTCTCGCGGATGACGCCGCTCAAAAACGGGACGGTCGATTATTGCCTGTGCGGCATCGCCTCCTATTTCGCTGCCGAAGGGGTTTTCCTTTTTGCTGCGCCTGAATGGGGCCCGCAGCCGATCCGCGCGGTGCTTCAGGCTGTCGGCGACTACGGTCTGGGTGTCGCCGTCGCGGCCGATGCCGGCATCGAGACGATTACGGACCTCAAGGGCAAACGGGTCGGTCGCGCCGTCAGTTCGCCGGCGATCGATGTCAACATGGAGGGGCTGCTGGCCTTTGCGGACCTGACATGGGACGACGTGGAGGCAGTGGAATTCTCGGGCTATGTGAACACGCTCCAGGGCATTCTCGAAGACCGTGTGGATGCCGCCTTTGCACTGACGACGACCACCGTAAACTACCAGATCGAGTCAAGCCCGCGCGGCCTGAAATGGCTTGAAACACCCGCGGACCAGACAGAAGCATGGGAACGCTACACCAGCGTAACGCCCTTCGTGACACCGCATATGGTGTCTGTGGGGCCGGGCATCGACCCTGCCTCCCCACTGCCCATGGCGCAGTACCCCTATCCGATCCTGGTCACTAACTCCGATCAGGATTCCACCGAGGTGCGCAACATCGTAGCCGCGCTTGACGCAGGGTTCGACGATTACAAGGATGCCGCCCCCGGTGCCAATGCGTATGCGATTGATCGCCAGATCCTGTCTTGGGTGATGCCATGGAGCGATGGCAGCGTTGCCTACTTCAAGGAAAAGGGTCTGTGGACACCGGAAGCCCAGGCAAACCAGGACAAATTGGTGGAACGGCAAGAGGTGCTCTTGCGGGCCTGGGGCACATTTGTCGGGGACGCTCCAGAGGGTGAAGAAGAATTTGCCGCTGCATGGATGAAAGCCCGTGCCGACGCACTGGAAGCGGCCGGCCACGAAGTCTTTTTCCGCTGATGCGACACAGCGCGGCGCCCCACAGGCGCCTTGCACAAAGCAACGCAGCACAAAACTGGAATACGGGCATGGCACAGGAAACACAGGAAGCGCCGGCGCAACCGACCGGTATGGGCACCCTGCCCGCGTTTGTTCGCTGGTCGCTCGTCGTCTCGGCGCTGCTTTTGACCGCGGCGTCGGTCAACCATCTGTTCAATCTGGGCTTCTTCATGAACGTCCGGTTGCTTGAAATTCACTACCTCTACGTGATGCTTCTGCTGACGCTGCCACTGGTGTTCCTTGTCTTTCCCTGTTCAAAGTCAGATCCTTACGGATCGACGCGATGGTGGGATTACTTTCTGGCCCTGCTGGCCCTGATCACCTGCGCCTTCTTTGCCTACTACGGGCGCAGCGTGGTGAACAAAGGGTGGGATTTCGCCGCTCCTCTTAATGCCGTGATCGCCAGCTTCGCCTTCTGGTTCCTGCTGCTCGTGGCCGCGCGCCGCACCGGCGGCTGGACGCTGTTCGCGGTAATCCTGGTATTTTCCATCTACCCCATGATCGCCAACTATGCGCCCGGCCCGATCCAGGGCTTCCAGCGCTCGCCCGTCGAAACGGCGATCTTCCACGCGATGAGCGGCGAAAGTGTGCTGGGCATACCGATGCGCAGCTTTGTCAATCTTGTCGTGGGGTTCATGATCTTCGGCGTTGCGATGCAACATACCGGCGCAGGTCCGTTTTTTATCGACATCGCCTTTGCCGCGCTCGGAAATGTCCGGGGCGGGCCGGCCAAGGTAGGAGTTCTGACCAGCGGGCTGACCGGTTCGATGAGCGGCAGCGTGATCACCAATGTGCTGACGACCGGATCAATTACCATTCCAGCGATGAAAAAGGTGGGGTTCAGGCCCACTTATGCGGCGGGGATCGAAGCGGCGGCGTCGACGGGGGCGGTGCTGATGCCCCCTATCATGGGCGCCACGGCCTTTGTCATGGCGACATTCCTGGCGACCGACTACACCAACATCGTTGTGGCGGCGGTGCTTCCTTCGCTGTTCTACTTTTTCGGCCTGTTCGCACAAATCGACGCATACTCGGCGCGCAACGGACTGAAAGGCGTTCCGCGCGCCGACCTTCCCAGGATCGGCAAGGTGCTGCGCGAAGGCTGGTACTTTCTCGCCGTCTTCGGGCTGCTGATCTGGATGTTGCTCTACCTCAAGCGGGAGGCGATCGCTCCATTCTATGCGACCGCGCTGCTTCTTGTCCTGAACCAGCTGCTCTCAAAATCACGCTGGGGGCGAAAGGAGCTGATGAATTTTCTGATCGCCACGGGACAGTTGTTCGTCGAACTTGTTGCCATTCTTGCGGCGGTCGGGCTGATCGTCGGCGGACTGGCGGTGACCGGGATGTCCGGGACGATCTCGAACGATCTGCTGTTCATCGCGGGCGGCAACATCTTTCTGCTTCTGCTGCTGGGGGCTTTGACCAGTTTCATTCTTGGAATGGGCATGACCGTGACCGCCGCCTATGTGATTCTGGCGGTGTCGCTGGCACCCGCCCTGGTCGCCGGCGGGCTCGATCCGATCGGCGTCCATTTATTTATCCTTTACTGGAGCATGCTGAGCTATATCACCCCCCCCGTCGCGCTCGCGGCTTTCGCCGCGGCGGCCATCGCCCAGGCCAAACCCTTTGCGACGGCCTTCGAAGCGATGAAGCTTGGAAGCATCGTCTATATAATTCCCTTCTTCTTCGTCCTTGATCCGGCGTTCATCCTGCAAGCCGGTCCACTCGAAAGCCTGCTTACGGTTCTGCGCGCCGGTCTCGGCATTCTGCTGATCTGCGCCGGTATTCAGGGGTATCTGTTTGGCGTCGGGCGGATCGAAACCGGACTGCCAGGAACAATCGCCCGCGTCCTTCTTGGTATTGCCGGTCTGGCCTTCGCCTTTCCCTCGAACGCGGGTCTGGCGGTTCCGATCCTCGGCGCGGTGGGCGCAGGTGCCGCTATGGCGGCAGTGGCTGTCGCTTTGGTGATGGTCTCGGCCAAGCAGGAGACAGCGTAATATGAGCGCACAAGACGGCAGACCGGACATCCCCGCCCCGTTCAACGCATTGCTCGGCGTGCGCTTCGTCTCGTGGTCCGATGGCAAAGCCGAGCTGCGGTTGGCCATCGGACGCGATCACCTGAACGGCGCTTTTTCGGTGCATGGCGGTGTCTACGCGACCATGCTGGACAACGCGGTCACCTTTTGCGCGGCCTACGCGGGGGATGGCCGCCCAGGTCATCGCTGCCTTACGCTTTCGCTTACCACCAGTTTCGTCGCCCCGGCGACCGAAGGAGACACGCTGACGGCCCGCGCGCGCATTGTCGGGGGCGGACGCAAACTGGTTTTTGTACAGGGCGAGATCTTCAATCAGGACGGGCACCATCTGGCCCATGGCGATGCCGTGATCAAGCGGCTCGCACCACCGTCGTGACCACCTGAGTGAACCGATGGTGAGCGAGACCAAACAAACGAAGGACAAAAGGAGACAGAAATGATCAACCCGATGGCATTGGACAATCAAGTGGTTATCGTCACAGGCGCCGGACAGGGTATCGGCCGCGGTGTGGCGGCGCTGTCGGCAGAGCTGGGCGCCAAGGTCGTGGTGAACGATCTGAACGAGGACGGCGTCAAGGAAACCGCCGAACAGATCGGTGGCAATGCCCGCGCCATCGTGGGGAATGTGGCCGACCCGGACTTTCCCGGGAAGCTCGTGAAATTCGCCTTCGACGAATTCGGCGACATCAACGGGCTTGTGAACAACGCCGGGATCGTGCGCGCCGCGATGATCCACAAGATGGACCGGGCCACCTGGCAACAGGTCATCGACGTGAACCTCACCGGTGTCTTCGCCTGCCTTCAGGCCGTGGGGACCTATTACAAGGACCGGGTCGAAAAAGACCCCGAAAGCGCCGCGCGCCGTGCCATCGTGAATATCTCATCCGATGCCGGGCGTCGCGGCACCATCGGTCAGATCAATTATGGCGCGGCAAAATCCGGGGTTCTGGGCCTGACAATGAGCGCCGCGCGTGAATGGGGCCGTTACCGCATCAACGTCAATTCAGTCTGTTTCGGAATGGTCGAGACACCAATGACTGAGACCATCCGCTCTGAAAAATTCGCCGACAGGTATATGGCGCAGATTCCGATGGGACGGATGAGCACCCCTGAAGAAGTCGCGCAGCCCGTCTGTTTCCTGTTGTCCAACGCGGCATCCTATATCACCGGCCAGCACCTGAGCGTGAACGGTGGCTTCCACATCGGGTTCTGAGATGGCCGGCATTGGACAAGGCCCAGGGCCGGACGCCGTCTTCGCCGCGAAGCTGGCCGAGGGCGTCTTCGAGATTCAGAAATGTGGCGGCTGCGGCACCCATGTATTCCATCCGCGCGTGATCTGTCCGGCCTGCGGCAGCGCGGATCTGGGATGGTTCGCGCCAACCGGGAGGGGCACCGTCTATGCGCGAACGGTCGTGCGCCGAAAACCGGAACGAGGCGGCGATTACAACGTGGTTCTGGTGGACCTGGAGGAAGGGGTACGAATGATGTCGCGCATCGACGGTATCGCGCATGACCAGATTGTCGCCGGGCTGAAAGTAACCGCGTCGATCGGCGAAGGCGCCGAAGGTGACCCCGCCGTGGTTTTCCGGCCAGAAGGAGAAGCAAATTGAGTTTACGGGGAAAAGCCGCCATCGTCGGTGCAGCGCTGGCAGGCTGCGGCGAGGCCCATGGCAAAAGCTCGATGGAGATCACAATCGAGGGGGTGCACGGCGCGCTTGCCGATGCGGGGATCGCACTTGGCGAGGTCGATGCCGTTGCCACCTGCCAGCCGCTGGATATGCTGTCGGGTCTTACACTGGCGCAGGAATTGGGCTTGAACCCCAGGTTCACGATGAACAACCGCATGGGCGGCTCGTCGTTCCTGTCGCACACGCTCTGGGCCGCGATGCTGCTCGAATTGCGGCTCGCTGATACCGTGTTGATCTGCTACGGATCGAACCAGCGCACCGCCTCGGGCAAGCTGATGACTGCGCTTGGCCTGCCGACCTACGAGGCCCCCTACCGACCGTTGTTCCCGCTGTCGTCCTATGCGCTGGCCACAGACCGTCACATGACGCAATTCGGCACAACGCGCGAACAGCTGGCCGACGTGGCGGTGGCGGCCCGGGCCTGGGCCCAAAAGAACCCCGACGCTTTCATGCGCGATCCTCTGACGCGCGAGGATGTCATCGCCTCGCGGCCGGTTTCCGACCCTCTGCGGGTGCGCGACTGCTGCCTTGTGACCGATGGCGGTGGCGCGATTGTGATGCGCCGGGCCGAGACGGCCAAGGATCACCCCAGACCTCCGGTGTATTTGCTGGGCGGCGGCGAGGGCACGACGCACCGCGACATCTCCGAAATGGCGGACCTGACCGTGACCGGCGCTGCGCAATCAGGGCGAACGGCCATGGACATGGCGGGTGTCAAACCCGCGGACATCGACGTGGTCCAGCTCTACGACGCGTTCACCATCGATGTGATCCTTTTTCTAGAAGATCTGGGCTTTTGCAAGAAAGGCGAAGGCGGTGCGTTTGTGGCGAACGGCGGCATCGCGCCTGGCGGCCACCTGCCGGTCAATACCAATGGTGGCGGCCTGTCATGCGTGCATCCCGGGATGTACGGCATCTTCACGCTGGTCGAGGCGGTGCGGCAACTGCGCGGCGATGCTGGCGATCGCCAGATCGGCAGTGCCGAACTGGCCCTGGCCCACGGCAACGGCGGTGTCCTGTCCAGCCAGGTGACGAATATCCTGGGCACCGAAGCCACCCTCTGAACAGACGAAGGAAGCAATGAAGCGGCCCTTCTTGCGAAGGGCCGCTGTGTATTCAGGCCTGAAACGGCTCAGTTCGGGTAGGTTGCGAAGTCGATCTTGGAATAAATCTCCTGACGCAGAAGGTCTGCATAAGGCTGATGATTGTCCCGGATCGGTTGCAGCGGCTCAACCAGACCGTGCCATTTCTCGATCAGCTCGCGATAGGTTGCGATCAGCGGTTCCGGATCTTCGATGCCGCGTTCCTCGCGCGAGATGCGGGCGATCTCTTCAAGATCGGCGGTGCGGAAATCAATGAGATCCTGAAGAAACTCAGGCGACGGCTGGTGTACCTGCAGGCCAAGCCCACCCGCCTCTTTCAGCACGTCGAGATCGTCGGTTTCGTAGTACACCTCGGTCTGCGCCACGGCCTCGGGTATGTTCTTGACGAATTGCTCGCGTTGCTCCGGCGAAAGTGAGATCCAGAATTTCGGGCCGGCGGCAAAGATCGAACCGGAATGATAGGTGCCCAACGGCAACTCCGTCAGGTGCTTGGCAACCTCGATCAGACTGTGCCCCTTGAGCGCACCGACCGGCTGCACCGCAGCGGTGACGACACCGTGGCTCATCGTGTCGTACATCTCGCTCGACGGCACGTTTACCGGCTCTGCCCCAAGGCGTGTCGCCCAGCGGTCCCAGACCGACCCGCCCGTGCGCAGCTTGACCCCTTGCATATCGCTGATTTCGACGATCGGCTTGGTGGTCAGCAATACATAAGGCGCAGTGCTGATCCCGCTCAGCGCCACCATGCCGTTCTTTGCGAACTCGTCCTTGCACGGCTGGCAGTGCAGCATCACGAATTCGCTGGTCGCGCCGGCCATGGCATAGTGGTCCTCGCCCAAAAGAGCGAGATCGGCGACGAGCTGCGCATAGGGCATTTCCGACCTGAAATAGGTCAACGCCAGCAGACCTACATCGGCGACGCCGTCGCGCAGGCCGGACAGTGTTGGCTTGGGGCCAAGCAAGGCGCCGCCGGCAAACAGCTTGAAGTCGAAGGCATCCGGAAATTCAGATTCGGTCATTTCGGCAAAGGCGGCATGGCCACGCGATGTCGCGTGATTGGGTGACGTCCAGTTGGATATAGTCACCCGCTTTTCGGCCAGGGCCGGTGTCGCCGCTAGAACGGTCGTCGCCGCCAGCGCGGCAAACGCATTGGTCAGTTTCATGTGGTCTCCTCCTCTTTTTCAAGACCCCGCTATTGCGCGGGGTTCGTCACGGCCGGGATGGCCAAATCAGTTGCCGAGCTCTGGCAGGAACATGATCAGTTCGGGAAAGGCGACCATGATGATCAGGACCACCACATCCGCAGCCAAAAACCACAAAACACCCTTGAAAATCAGTGAAATCGGGACCGCATCACCGACGATGCCCTTGATCACGAACACGTTCAGCCCCACCGGTGGGGTGATCAGAGCCATCTCGACCAGCTTGGTTGCAAGCACGCCCAGCCAGATCAGGCTGATATGGTTCGCCTCGTAGATCGGCAGAAGGATCGGCAGCGTCAGCAGCAGGATGCCCAGCGGATCGAGGATCATGCCCAGCAGACAAAAGATCACGGCCGTGCCGAAAACCAGCATCACATAGCTGGCCCCCATATCAATCACCAGGTCGGTCATCGCTTCGGGGATACCGCTGATCGCCAGAAACCTCGAAAACAGGTTGGCACCGACCGCGATGATGAAGATCGCCGCAGTCATTTTTGCAGTGTCCATCAGCGCGATCCTGGAAACTTTCCAGTTCAGGGTGCCGCGCGCCGCCGCAATCACGAAGGACAACGCCGCCCCGACAGCCCCGGCCTGCGTGGGTGTGAATATCCCGGTGAACAGACCGCCGAAAACGCCCACCACCAGCAAGATCACGGGCCATGTCTCGCTCAGGGCCTCCAGCCGTTCGGACCATGTCGCGCTTTCGTCGAGCGACGGCGCGAGCGCGGGATTGATCCACACACGAACGATGATCACGGCCCAGTACCCCAGCATCGTCAGTACGCCCGGCACGATCGCGGCCAGAAACAGCTTGCTGATCGCGACCTCGGCAAAAATACCGTAGATGATCAGAAGGATGCTCGGCGGGATGAGCGACCCCATGGTGCCGGCTGCGGCAACCACGGCGGTACTCAGCCCGGGATCGTAGTCGCGCTTCAGCATTTCCGGCACCGCGATCCGGCCCATTGCCGCGGCGCAGGCCAGGCTGGAGCCGGCCGCCGCCGAAAACAGCGCCGCGCCGCCCACGCTGGCGACCGCCAGCCCGCCCGGCAGGAATGACAGCCAGACCCGGGCGGCCTTGAAGATCCCGCGCGTGATGTCGGTCTGGTAACAGACGTATCCCATCAACAGGAACATCGGGATCGAACTGAGGGTCCAGTGCGCGGCAAAATCATAGGGCACCGCCGTCAGCAGGCCGAAAGCCGCGCCGCTTCCCAGCATCGCCCAGAACCCGAAGAAGGACACGATACCCAGCGCGACCGCGATCGGAACGCGCAGCAAGACCAGCAGGATGACAGAAACGATGCCGCAAAGGCCGATCTGGAAAAAGCTCACCGTTCCACTCCTATTCGTACATGTCGTGATTGGGGCCGGCCATGCCAGCGTCGGTGAAAGGCCTCTGGATCAGCTTGGCCAGCAAGAGCAGAACCATCAGCCCCGCACCAAGAGGCAGACAGAAGCGACCGGGCCAGACGGTCACCGCCGCCATGCCCATGGATTGCTCGCCGATGAGGTATTTTTCGACGGCATCGATCCAGGTCTGCCAGGTGAGCAGCCCGTAGAACACCGCAGACAGCGCCAGAGCCAGCATGTCGAGAGCGGTCCTCGCCCCCGTCGGGAGCAGATCGTGGATCAGGTCGACCTTGATGTGCTCGTTGGTGTATTCGACGAAGGGAAGCGGCAGAAAGACCAGCCCGACCATGTAATAATACGACACGTAATCCACCGTGCCCGGCAGGGGCTCGGCGATGAACTGGCTCAGGATGACATCGAGCGTGACGTGGACCATCATCAGGGCCGCCAGGGCAGTCGCAATATAGGTGATAATCCGCGACACCCTGCCAAGTCGTGCAATGACTGTTTCCATCACTATCTCTTCCCTGTCGTAAAAAGGGCCAATCCGCTTGGTCATACGCCACGGAAAACCGGTTTTCTCTTGCTCAGAAAGGCGTCGATGCCTTCGGCGTGATCCGCGCTCTTGATGATTTGCCCCTGAATGATGGCTTCTGTTTCAAGAAAGCTCTCCAGAGACGGTTGCATCGCGGCGCGCATCAGCCGCTTGGTACCGGCCAGGGCAAAGGTTGGCCCCGCGGCCAGGTCTGTCGCATAGTCCAGGGCCGCCCGGTCGAGGGCATCATCGGGATGAACCTGGCTTGCCAATCCCAGGCTCAGGGCTTCATCCGCCGGCACCATCCGCGCTGAGAAGGCAAGGTCCGTCGCACGTTGCCGACCGATCAGATTCTGAAGGAAAAACGCCGCGCCGCCATCGGGGGCCAGCCCGATCTTGCGAAAAACCTGACCGAATCTTGCCGTCTCGGAGAGCAGGATAACGTCGCAGGCGAGCGCCATGCTCAGACCGATCCCGACCGCCGGACCGCGCACCGCGGCAACCACAGGCTTCTCGCAATTGAATATGGAAAGGATCATCTGGTGCGCCCTGTACAAGCGCGCCCGATCACCCCAGACATCGTCCTTGCCCATGGTCGAAATATCCGCACCCGCACAAAAAGCGCGGCCCTCGGCCCGCAGTAATACGGCGCGAATCCGCGGGTCAGTTTGGATATCGCGAAACGCGTCCAGGAGTTCGACGCGCATGTCGAGGGTCAGCGCATTCAGCTTGTCGGGCCGGTTCAACGACACGACGGCCAGACCTTCTGAGTGTTCCACAGTGATATCGCTTGTCATGACCACCCCTCCCTTTGGCGAAGATTCGTCAGTCAGTGAACAGCGCCCGAGCAATCCCGTTCTTATGTATCTGGGTCGTTCCCCCGGTGATCGTCAGCATCCGCACATCCCTCACCATCCGCTCCAACGGAAGCGAACCGAAATAGCCGTAGCCACCGAACATCTGCATGGCGTCATGGGTGACGCGCTGTGCCATTTCGGTGGCCTGAACCTTGGCGATCGAAGACAATGTTGGATCGGGCTGGCCGCGGTCGATCAGCGACAGCGCCGTATAACACAACGACCGCGCGGCCTCGATCTGCACCTTCATGTCCGACATCATCCATTGCAGCCCCTGCATCTCGGACAGCGCCTTGCCGAATTGCCGGCGGGTCTTCATGTAGTCGCGTGCAAGGTCGAACGCCCCCTCGGCGACACCAAGCGCCAGTATCCCCATGCCGACGCGCGTGGCGTTATAGACACCCAGCGGGCGGACAAAGCCGCTGGAGTTGCCGGCCAGCCCTTCGGTCACGACGTTTTCGGACGGCACCCGCACATCGTCGAAATGGATCTCGCATTCGTTGCAGCCGCGCGCGCCCATCTTCTGTTCAAGAATATGGACCGAAACGCCGGGGCTTTTGCGGTGCACCAAAACGGTTCCGATGCCTCGCGCGCCTTTGCTTTCGCAGAACCGAGCATAGACCAGAAGGTAATCGGCCCTGTCGCCGAAAGTGGTAAAGATCTTGCCGCCG
The DNA here is from genome assembly GCF_027912675.1 of Paracoccus sp. SCSIO 75233. NCBI lineage: Bacteria > Pseudomonadati > Pseudomonadota > Alphaproteobacteria > Rhodobacterales > Paracoccaceae > Paracoccus > Paracoccus sp. SCSIO 75233. The sequence goes on from NZ_CP115758.1 coordinate 187,085, forward strand.
TTCAGCACAAACCCGTCCCCGTCCGGGCGCAGCGATGTCGTCACCGCGGTGGCGTCCGACCCGGCCTCGGGCTCGGACCAGGAGATCGCGCATTCGATCTCGCCCGCGGCGAAGCGGGGCAGGAAAGCCTGCTTCAACGCCTCGCTGCCGCAGGTGGCGATGATCCGGGGCGAGACGTTCTGATCGTGAACGATCAGCGCGGTATTGAAATCCACCTTGGCCAGTTCTTCGATCACGAGATAGCAATCCACCAGCGGCGTACCGCCACCGCCGTATTCTTCGGGAATGGTCATGCCCAGATAGCCAAGCGCGCCCAGGCGATGGTGGTTTTCCTCGGGGTAGATGCCGTCGCGGTCCCAGCGTGCGGCGCGGTCCCGGAATTCCCCGAGCGCCAGTTTGCGCGCGGCATCCTTGAGAGCGACCTGTTCTGTCGTTAGCAACGAGGGATGCATCCGCCCTACCCCCGCCGCTGGTCGAAGCTGTGGCCGTAGACCATGGCGGCGATCGTATTGCGCAGGATTTCGACGGTGCCACCGCCAAGCGCGAAGCCGCGCGCGTCACGCACCATACGTTCCAGCGGGTATTCGCGCGTGTAACCATTGTGACCGTGGATCTGCAGCGCTTCGTTCGTGACCCTCTGCGCCATTTCGTTGGCGTAAAGCTTGGCCATGGTCGCATCCATCGGATCGGGAAAGCCGTTCGGCGCGGGGTTGGTCGCGGCCCGATAGACCATCAGACGCGCAGCATGGATCTGTGTGGCCATGTCGGCGATTTTCCATTGCAGGCCCTGGAATTCCTTGATCGGGCGCCCGAACTGATGGCGAATCTCGGAATACGACTTTGCAGCATCGAAAGCGCCCTGCGCCAGCCCCACGCACATCGCTGCGTTGCCCACCCGCTCGGGTCCGAAACTGCTCATCAACAGCGCGAAGGAGCGCGAGCTTTCCGGGTCCCCTTCGACCAGCACATCCTCGGGACCGGCCTTGTAGTTTTCAAGGATAATCTCGGCCTCGGTCAGCCCCCGGCCACCCATCTTCAGCGATATGTGGCCGATCCGCGCGCCCGGCTTCTTCAGATCGACGACAAAGGCACCAATCCCCTTCGCCCCGCTGGCCTTGCCGAAACGGCAGAAGACCAGCGCATAATCGGCCACATGGGCGCCCGTGGACCAGCATTTGTTGCCATTCAGCACCCATCCGTCGCCGTCCCTTGTGGCCGTGGTGCGCAGGTCTGTCACCGCCGACCCCGCCTCTGGCTCGCTGATGGCGATTGCGATGAATTTCTTGCCGGCCGCCATGTCTGGCAGGAACCGCTTTTTCTGCTCGTCGCTGCCCAGAACGCTGATTGCCCGGGATGGGCCGTTCAGGTAGAGTTGCGAGACCAGCGCCGTGTTGAAACAGACCCGCGCCATTTCTTCCAGAAACACCGTGCCCTGGATCACTGGCGCGCCGGAGCCGCCGTATTCTTCAGGGATGAACATTCCCAGATAGCCAAGTTCGGCCAGCTTGTCGCGGTTCGCGGCTGGAAACTCTTCGGCTTCGTCCCAATGGGCGGCCCTGGGAGCAAACTCGCGCTCAGCCAGCTTGCGTGCCTCGTTGCGAAAATCCTCCAATTCCGGATCGAGCTTGAACATGTCAGTAGGTGTCCTTTGATTGAGCAGAGGGCAGGTCCTGTTCCAGCGCGGCCAGGATGCGCGCCGTATCGGCGCCTACGGTTGGTGCGGGGATAGGGGCGACCTGTGGGTGAGCCGCGAAACGCATCGGCAGCCCTGGAACAGGGACCGTGCCCAGGTCTGGATGCGGAAGGTCATGGATCATGCCGCGGGCGCGCATGTCATCGTCCGACACCACCTCAGCGAGCGTGCGCACCGGGGCGCCCGGCACATGTGCGCTGCTCAGGGCCGCGAAAATCTCGGCGCGGGTCTGACTTGAGGTCCACGCCGTCACCCAGCCATCGACTTGGGCACGCCGCGCGCAGCGCGCGGGTCCCGCGGCCAGTTCGGGATCTTCGGCCAGATCAGGGCGACCCATGGCCCGGGTCAGCTGCTGCCAGTGGCGATCATTCAGGCACATGATGGCCACCTGCCCGTCGCGCGCCGGAAACAGGTCGTAGGGTGCGACCTTGAGCACGGCCTGACTGTTGCCGGCCCGGTCGGCGAACCCGTCAGGCGCCAGCAGATAGCTTGCGATATTCGACGCCAGCGCGTGGTGCGTGACGTCCTGCATCGCGATCTGGACAAAGTCCCCGCGCCCTGTCGCGCCGCGCGCATGCAACGCCGCCATAATGCCACCAAAAAGGTGGATACCGCCCAGAAAATCGGTGATCGCTGCGCCGCATTTCACCGGCGGACCATCGGGAAACCCGGTCACCGACATCAGCCCGGTCAGGGCCTGAATAGGAAAATCCATCGCCGGCGCATCGCGATAGACGGAATCGGCCGCGTAACCCTTTCCTGACCCCATGACCAGGCGCGGATTGCGGGCACAGAGTGTTTCCCACCCCAGCCCCAGTTTCTCCATCGTACCGGGACGGAAATTCTCGATTAGAACATCGGCCGAATCTGCCAGCGCCAGCAGGGCGCTGCGCCCGCCCTCGGACCCCAGATCAAGCGTCACGCTCTGTTTGCTGGAATTGAGCATCATCGCTGCGGGGTTCTCGCGCCCGCCCGCGATGCCGCGGATACTGTCGCCGCCGGGCGGCTCGACCTTGATGACCTCGGCCCCCATGAGCGCGAACATCAGACCGCAATAGGGCCCAAGGTAGACCTGCCCGAGGTCGATCACCCGAAGACCGGCCAGCGGGCCACAATCGGGCGCCGCGTTCATGATCCGACAAAGCCCGGCGGGCGCTTTTCCTTGAAAGAGGCGACCGCCTCGCGGTGATCTGCGGTCTGCATGATATGGGCTTCGGCGGTTGCCTCGATCTCGAGATAGGTCGCGAAATCGCAATCCATGCCACGGTTCAGCATCGACTTGCCCAGCCCAAAGGCTCGGGTCGGCCCTTCGGCCAGACGCACGGCCAGCGCATCGGCCTCTGCGTCGAGCGCGTCTTCTTCGTGGATTGCGTGGACGATCCCAAGGTCGTGCGCCTCTTGGGCATCGATCACCTGGGCCGTCAGGAACATCGCCTTCGCCCGCTGCGTCCCGACCGTCCGCGCCAGCAAGTAAAGCCCGCCACCGTCGGGCACGATCGCCACGCGCGCATAGGCCTGGCAAAAGCGGGCCGAGGGCGCGGCCAGGATCACGTCAGCCAGAAGCGCAATGTTGAACCCCACGCCAAAGGCCGGCCCGGCAACCGCCGCGACGACCGGCTTTTCAAGATCATATAGCATCCGGGTTACGCGGTGCTGTTGTTTCATGCGGTCCCGCATGGCCACAGGCGAAGAACCGGCGAAGGTGCTGATATCGCCTCCGGCGCAAAACGCGCCCCCGGCACCCGTGATCAACAGCGCGCGCACGCGGTCATCGTCGCGCACCTGGGTGACGATGCGTTCCATCTCTTTGCGTGCGTCTTGATCAAGGGCATTCTTCTTCTCGGGAAAATCGAAAGTCATCCGACCAACGCTTTCCGAGCGGCTGTAGAGCAATGGCACCGCTTCCTCCTCCCAGGAATGGGCTAGCATGGAACACGATAGGAGTGGCATTGAGCGACGGGCAATAGTCCGGTGCGGAAAATCAGACATGTGTAAAATTCACCCGTTCTGTGTATTTCCTTGCGGTCTGCTGGCACGTTTTTTCGGCTTCCCTTCCCATGCGCGCCCGTCACGGCTACGGGCCTCGGCACCCCCTGTTGAAACAGCAAAGAAGAAATAGACAATGTACTCCGACACCCCTCTCGGCCGCTTGCGCCTGCCTGTGATCTGCTCGCCCATGTTCCTGGTGTCCGGGCCGGATCTTGTCGTCGCCCAGTGCAAAGCCGGCGTCATCGGCAGCTTTCCGGCGCTGAACGCACGCGAGTCCGAAGGTGAACCGCCGCTGCTTGAAGCCTGGCTCAAGCGCATCACTGAAGAGCTTGACGCGCACAATCAGGCCAATCCCGATCGGCCCGCCGCGCCATTCGCGGTCAACCAGATCGTCCATCGATCGAATGATCGGATTGAGCGGGACGTCGAAATATGTGCGCGCTGGAAAGTGCCTGTCTGGATCACATCAATGGGCGCACGGGAAGACGTCAACCAGGCGGCACATGAGTGCGGCGGCACTGTACTGCACGATGTAATCAACAACAAATACGCCAGGAAAGCGATCGACAAGGGCGCCGACGGCCTGATCGCGGTCTGCGCCGGCGCTGGCGGCCACGCCGGGGCCTTGTCACCCTTTGCGCTGGTTCAGGAAATCCGGGAATGGTTCGATGGTCCGCTTGCCCTGTCCGGGTCCATCGCGACCGGGCGCTCAATTCTGGCGGCGCAGGCCATGGGTGCGGATTTTGGGTATATCGGATCCCCCTTCATTGCCATGACCGAGGCGGTCGCGTCGGAGGAGTACAAGCAAATGATCGTCGAAGGCGGGGCCGATGATATTGTCTATACCGACTATTTCAGCGGCGTGCATGCCAACTATCTGAAACCGTCGGTGCGGGCGGTCGGTCTCGATCCGGACAACCTGGCCGGGATCGGCAACAAACTCGATCTGGCCACCGGCGACATTCGCCCCAAGGCCTGGCGTGACATCTGGGGCAGCGGTCAGGGGATCGGAGCGGTGAAAGAGGTGATGACCACGGCGGACTACGTCGACCGTCTCGACCGGGAATACCAGGTCGCCAAAGATGCGCTCTGTTCCTGACGAAAGAGGGCGGCCGGTTGCCCGGCCGCCCATCTGTTTCTGCGGTTGTCGCGAATGATCGAGACCCGATCTTAGCGGTCCTTTTGGTTGACGATCAGTTCTGCATTTTCGGGTAGTTCCGAAACAATGTTCACTTCGTCGACACGAATTCGTGTATGCAGTTTGAAGTTTTTGGCGGCGGCTGCTTCCGCAGCAGAAGCGTCGGCACCGTCTTCCAGCACAAGCGAGAGGCGGATCATGTCGCGATCGTTCTCGCGCGTTACCACGGCCTGCGCGGCCTTTGCGCCCGGCGTGCCGATGACAACTTCTTCAACCACGCGCGGATAAACGAAAATCTCGCGCACTTTGACCGCTGCCCCGACCCGTCCCTGCAATGCTGAAATCCGGCTGACGGTGCCATCCGCGTTGCTTTCCAGGGCAAAGGCGCTGTCGCCGGTGCCGAACCGGATCATCGGCCAGGTGGCATCGCGCGCGGTCACGACAACCTCGCCCGGTTCGCCATGGGCGACCTGTTCGCCGCTGACCGGATCGCAGATCTGCACCACGCGGTCGGGATGAACCAGATAGCCTTCGCCGCCATCCTCATAGGCGACAAGGCCTAGATCGGCGGTGGCATAGGCGGCCCAGGTGGACACGCCGTATTCGGCCTCGATCCGGCGGCGCTTGGCCATCCAGTCGCCCATCTCACCGCCGAGGAAGGCTGTCTTCACCTTCCATGCGTCGCGGCCATAGGTTTCGATCACCTTGTCCGCCAGCGTCAGGAAAAACGCGGTCGAGGCGCAGATCGAAGTCACGCCGGTTTCGACGATGATCTGCGCCTGAAGCTCGGTATTGCCCACGCCGCCGGGAATCACCGTGGCACCTGCGGCCTGTGCCGCTTCGTCGAACAGCAAGCCTGCGGGCACAAGATGATACATCCAGGTGTTCAGGATGATATCCCCCGGCCCCACGCCTGCCGCCTTGAAAAGCAGGTCCAGGCCATGACCTCCCTCGCCCGAAAGGGCCGGCTCGAAAATTGGGCCAGGGGACACGTAGATCCGTCCAATATCCTTCAGATCCGAGGCAAGGAATCCGCCGAAAGGCGGGTTCTCGCGCTGGATCTTCAGAAGCTCTTCTTTTTTCATCACTGGAAGTCGCGAGAGGTCCGCCACCGATGTGACGGCTGCCGGATCGAATCCGGCAGCCGTAAATCGCGATTTCAGGCCAGGAGCTTTTTCGGCCGCAGCGGCATAGGCTTGCGCTATATCTTTGTAGATATCATCAGACATTTCCATGCCTCCTCGTCCAATCGGGCGTTAAAGCGGGCAGTCCTTGCGGAAGTTTGGCGCGCGCTTCTCGCGGTGCGACAACACACCTTCCTTGACGTCCTCGCTCATAAAACCAAGCATCTCCAGCGCGGTCGACGCATCAAAGATCGGCCCGGCCTGGCGCAGCCAGTTGTTCAGCGAATACTTGGTCCAGCGGATCGCGCTTTGCGAGCCGTTGGCCAGTTCGACAGCCGTGTCCAAAGCGATCTGCTGAAGCTCGTCATCCTCGACGCACATTGACACCAGACCGATGCGCTCGGCCTCTTCGCCCGACACCGGCTTGCAGGTCATCAGATAGTATTTCGCCTTGGCCATCGAGGTCAGCAGCGGCCAGATAATCGCCGCGACATCGCCAGCGGCAACGCCCAGACGCGGATGACCATCGACAATCTTTGCCCGTTTCCCGGCGATCGAGATGTCGGCCAGGATGGCAACCACAAGGCCCGCGCCTGCCGCAGGGCCATTGATCGCGGAAATGATCGGCTTGTTGCAGTTGATGATGTTGTAGACGAGATCCTTGGCTTCTTTCCACGTCTTCATGATCTCGTGCGAGTCGCCGATCATCTTCTCAATCAGGCTGAAATCGCCGCCCGCCGAAAACGCCTTGCCCGCGCCGGTCACGATGACCGCGTTGATGTCGGGGTCGCGGTCGATGTCGATCCACATGTCCGTCATCTGGGTGTGGGTTTCGGCATCCACCGAGTTGAAGCTCTCGGGCCGGTCGAACGTGATGCGCAGCACGCGATCCGCGGGATAGTCAAATTTCAGTTTGTCGTATTTTGCATAACGCTCCGACATGGGTCTTTTCCTCCGTAGGGTATGGGTTCAGCCCGGCAGTCCGAGAACGGCCTTGGACAGGATGTTTCGCTGGATTTCGTTCGATCCGCCGTAGATCGTGGTCGGCCTGGCCTTGTAGAAGCTCGCAAGGACATCGACACTTACGTTGCCGACCTGAAGCGGGCCGACGGTGGCGCCATCGGGTCCGGCGGCCTCGATCATCAATTCGGTGATGCGCTGAAAGCACTCGGTCACCCAGATCTTGAGCATCGAGACATCCGCGCCCAGCGTTTCGCCGCGCTTCAACTGGTCGGCAAAGCGGGCATAAAGCGCCGCGTGATCCTCGACATCAAGCGCGGCCTGGGCAAAACGGTCGCGGAACACCGGATCGTCAAAGGCGCCACGGCCCCGGGCAAAGCTCTCAAGCTGACCCAGGGCGTTCTGGGCCAGGCTGGGCGAGCCGATGAAGATGCGCTCAAAACTCAAGAGAGCCTTGGCCATGCTCCAGCCCTTGTTCAGCTCGCCCACGAGGTTTTCGCGCGGCGTGCGGGCATTGTCGAAGAAGACCTCGCAAAACTCGGTTTCCCCGGAAAGCGTGGTGATCGTGCGCACCTCGACACCGCTCTGATCCATCGGCGCCAGGACAAAGCTGATGCCCTGTTGTTTCCTGGGCGTGTCCGGGTCGGTGCGCACCAGCATGAAGATATGGGTGGCGTCATGCGCCATCGTGGTCCAGATCTTCTGCCCATTGATGACGAAGTCACCGCCGTCAATATCCGCGCGGGTGCGCAGATTGGCCAGATCGGACCCAGCGCCCGGCTCTGAGTAGCCCTGGCACCAGATGTCTTCGCAACTCAGGATGCGCGGCAGCCAATAGTCTTTCTGCTCCTGTGTGCCGAACTTGATGATCAGCGGGCCGACCATCTGCACACCCATATCGCGCCCGCGATTGACGCCCCAGCGTTGCTGTTCTTCGTAAAAGATCAAGAGTTTGGCGGCGTTCAGCCCCATGCCGCCATATTCCGCAGGCCAGGCCGGTGCGACCCAGCCTCTGGCGTGCAGCTTGCGGTGCCAGTGCTTGATCTCGGCAAATTTGGGACGGTGCGGCAGGTGGCGCAGCTCCTCGGGATACTCGGCCTCAAAAAAACCGCGCACTTCCTTGCGGAACTCCGCATCGCTCATTGCGTTCCAGTCGGTCATTGTGCGGCCCCCTCTTCTTCGCGCGCGTCGAACCAGGCCCGGCGGTGATAGGCGTCGTCGCCCAGCCAGGCCGACAGCACCAGCGCCCGGTTCAGATAAAGCCCGATATCGAATTCATCGGTGTAGCCGACCGCCCCGTGCAGCTGGATGGCGTCGCGGGTGACGTTCCTGGCGGCCGTGACCGCCCGTGCTTTGGCCCGGCTGGCCAGACGTGCGCGGATATTTGCGTCCGTTTCGCCGTCCATGCGCGTCAGAACTTCGCGCACCGCGGCCTGCGCGACCTCGCACATCACGTTCAGGTCGACGGCGCGGTGCTGGATGACCTGGAAGGATCCGATCGGCTTGTCGAACTGCTCACGCGTCTTGATGTAGTCGAGCGTAATCTCGAAGGCGCGCTGGCTCAGGCCGACAAGCTCGGCCGCGGCAAGCGCCGTGGCATCGGCCACAGCCTCGGACAGTGCTTCCTGAACCGCTGCACCGCTGGCCAGCTCCGCAGCCGGTGTTCCCGAAAAGGAAAGCTCGCCCAGAGAACTGCCATCGGCCTGCGCACGCCCGGTCGTAACAAGCCCGTCCGCGCCGACCTCGGCCAGCACCAGAACCGGGCCATCATCGCCTTCGGCCACGACAAGGAAACCCTGCGATCCGGCCGCGCCGACCACCCAGGCCTTGCCGCCGAACAACTTTCCATCCGCATACCGGCAGGTCGCATCGGCAGGCGCACCGCCCGGACCACGTTCCTGCCAGGCAACCGCCAGCGAAGCCTCGCCGCCGATGAGTTGTGGCACCTTCGGATGATCCGGGCAAAGGCGGCGCAGAAGACCGAGGCTCAGACCGATCGTCAACACGACCGGTTCCGGGGCAATCACGCGACCGACCTCTTCGGCGATGATGCCGGCAGCGGCCAGGCCCATGCCAAGCCCGCCCTGATCTTCGGGCACCGCCACCCCGAAAACGCCGGCCTCGGCGAGTTCCCGGACCATCTCCGCATCGAAACCGCCCCCGGCATCACGAAGTTTTCGGGCTCTGTCACTTCCGCCCGCCCGTTCAAACAACGTGCGCGCGCTCTCGCGCAACAGGCGAAGGTCTTCTTGTTCGCTGGAAAGGATATCAGTCTGTGTCATTTTGTTTTCGCTGGATCATCACGGGGGTGTCGGTCGAAAAAACGACCTCGCCCGCAGGGTTTTTGGCGCTGAGCGTATAGTGCAAAACACCTCTGTCGGGCTTGCTTTTTGACGGCGTGACCGCGTTGACCGTCAGTTCGACATCAAGGGGTTCGTTCGGGCGCACCGGCCGCAGCCAGCGCAGATTGTCAAAGCCCATGCCACCGATATTGGCGACATCGACCATCATTTCAGACATGACCGGCCTAAACACTTCCAGCATCGTCTGAAAGCCCGAGGCGATCAGGCTGCCATGTATGGCGGTTGCATAGTTTTCGTCGGTGTGCAGCCGCTGCGGATCCCATTCCTCGGCAAACGCCTTTATCGAACCCGCGCTCATCGGAGCGCTGCGAAAGCGATAGACCTGGCCCGGCGAGAAGTCTTCCAGATACCTCAAGAGGCACCCTCCTTTGCGAAACCGTCATCGTATCCGCTCGCATCCTTGGATATCCGGATGCGGTTGAATTCTTCCAGCTTCGGATAGGTTTCCTTGAACGCCACCAGGAACTCACCCATCGGCGCGTCGAAATAGAGACCACGGTCGTTCACATATTCCATGTGTCGGTGATTCTGTTCGTCGAACTCATGAAAGAGCGCGTCGTGATAGCCGTCGAAGACCAGGGGTTTGACCCCGAATCTTTCACACAGTTCCATGTTGAATGCAGGTGTCACCTTGTAGGCCTCATTCCCCAACCACAGTTGAACGTAGCCGTGGTAGATAAAGAGATCGGTCCCCATCAACTCCTGCAACTTGGGTGTATTCAGGTGGTTGCGCACATCCGCGAACCCCAGTGCGGCTGGGATACCCACAGCACGCAGACAAGCCGCCAGCAGAATTGCCTTGGGAACGCAAAACGCCGCTTCCGCCCCAGCGATACGGCTGGCACGGTAAGAGTCCTCATCCAGCGCGAAACAATAGGGATCATAGCGAATATCGTCGCGCACCGCTTCGAACAGGCGGACCGCCTTGTCTCGATTGGTTGCGTCCAAAGGAAGATCACGCAAAGCCGATGTCACGAAACCCTGCACTTCCAAGCTATCGCTTTCCACAAAGCGCGATGGCATGACATAACGCTCAGCATCAGTCGGCAGGTCATCGTCAGACTTGTCCATTGGCCCCTCCCCTTTTCTAACAAGTGTTAGATTACCGATTCAAAACCTGCCCGTCAACGGGATTTACTCTGTCATCGGTTGGTCCACGCCATAACGCGCATTGTCTTTGCCCAAGGTGGCTGCAACTCCGACCGAATTTCCCGAAGAACGGAACTCCGGCGCAATTGGCAGCGGCAAAGCGGGCGTGTTCCGGTCAGAGATTTTTACGGTCCGCCCGAACACGTCACGCGCTTTGAAATGCGGGTCGCGCGCCGCCTCGGCGGGCGTTTTCACGACCGAACAGCAGCAATCGGCCGCAGCCAGCAGAGGCTCCCAATGGGTCGAGGGGTGTTTCCTCAGACGACGCGCAACCTCCGCGGCACTGGCATCGGGATCGGACCAGTCATCGCGAAGTGCCACCGGCAAACCAATGACATCGCAGAACGACTGCCAGAACTTTTCTTCCAACGCGCCGACGGCGATCTGACGCCCGTCCGCAGCCGTATAAAGCCTATACCGGGCCAGGCCACCCGTCAGGCGGCTGCTACCGTTTTTAATGTTCTGCCCGGCAATCACACCTTCGGCATGGGCCCAATAGGCAAAGGCGAACGCCCCCTCGGACATTGCGATATCCAGATGCGTCCCCTGCCCGCTTGCCTGCCGCGCAATCAGGGCCAGCAGGATATTCATCACTGCAGGATAGGTTCCGCCTCCGATATCGGCGACCAGTCCGAACGGTGCCGTTGGCTGGTCATCCGGTCCGCGACTGAGCGACAGGATACCCGCATCACCGACGTAGTTGAGATCGTGGCCGGCTGCGCTGGCCTTTGGTCCGGTCTGGCCATAGCCGGTGATCGAACAATAGATGAGACCGGGATTGATCTCGCGCAGAGCATCATAACCAAGCCCGAGCCGGTCCATCACGCCGGGACGGAACTGCTCTACCAGAACATCGGCCTTCTCGATCAAGGGGCGCAGCCATTCCACTGCACCCCTCGACTTGAGGTCGATGGCAACCGATCGCTTGCCGTGGTTCAACACGGCAAATCCGATGCTCTCTCCGTCGATCTTGGGCTCCGTGTGGCGCGCGTCCTCGCCGACTCCGGGCCGTTCGAACTTGATTACTTCGGCCCCGACCTCGGACAGCATGAGCGTCGCCATCGGACCGGGAAGAAGTGTGCTGAAATCCAGCACCAGGATATCCTTGAGCGGTTGAGCCATCTTCACTGCCTCAGGCAAAGCGCGCCGCGCCGTTGTTCAGAACAACCACGTCGCGTGCAGGAATAGACGCTCGAAACCGGGCCTCGCCGTCCTCTTCCCAGATTTCGAACCGCACGGTTTCGCCGGGATAGACCGGAGCCGAGAACCGAACATCCAGACCGACAAGCCGGGCAGAATCATAGTCCAGCAACGTCTTGAGAATCGCCCGGGCGGCCAGACCATAGGTCGCCAAACCGTGCAGGATCGGGCGGTCGAACCCGACCGACCGCGCGACATCGGGGTCGGCATGCAGCGGGTTCATGTCGCCGCTGAGCCGGTAGATCAGCGCCTGGCGCGGAAGCGTCTCGATATCACATATGTGATCGGGCACCCGGTCCGGCAGCACCGCCGGCGTCGGGCCGGGCCTGTTCTCGCCGCCGAATCCGCCGTCGCCCCGGGCGAAGGCCGACATCGCGACGCGTGCCAGCTTGTCGCCGCTGTCCGCGTCGATGATCTCGCGGCTTTGATAGATCACAGCGCCCTTGCCCTCGCCCTTGTCCGAGATGAAGTCGATCTGGCTGCGGCCGACAATCCGGCCATGTGTCGGCAGCGGCTTGTAGATGTCGAGCCACTGTTCTCCGTGCAGCACTTTTTGCCAGTTTACGCCGGTCTTGGGATCGCGCAGCCAGAAGCCGGGATACCCCAAAATGACCGCCATCGAGGGAACCGCCTTCAGACCGTCCTCATAGACAAAGGCCAGTTCTTTCTTGTCTGTCGGATCTTCGCCGAACCCCAGCCCGAGTGCGTAAAGGATGGTATCCCGCTCGGTCAGAGTCTGCTTGATCTCTTCGAAATCCCAATTCGAAAGTGCTTCGAAATCCAGTGGCATGATCTTTCCTCCCTTAGTTGCCGTCAGAGCGTGTTTTGCGATCCAAGTATGGCCGTGACCTGACTGGACAGCACACCGCCGTTGCCATGCGCCAGCGCCAGATCAATATCCTTCAACTGAATGCCCGGCGCGTCGCCACGGATCTGACGAGCAGCCTCGATCACTGTGAAGATACCGTACATCCCGGGGTGCACACAGGACAGGCCTCCGCCATTCGTGTTCACCGGCAAGGCCCCGCCAGGCGCGATGCGCCCGCCCTGGACAAAGGCCCCGCCATCGCCCTTGGCGCAGAACCCCAGATCTTCAAGAAACAGGATGGTATTGATGGTGAAGGCATCATAGAGCTCGACCGCCTGGATATCCGCAGGGGTCACGCCGGCCGTCGCAAAGGCGCGCGCGCCCGAGTCGCGGGCTGCGGTCACGGTGAAATCCTTCATCTGCGAAATCTGCCGGTGCGAGCTCTCCGCCGCACTGCCCAGCACATAGACAGGCGCCTTCGGGAAATCCCGGGCGCGGTCCGCGCGGACCATTACGATCGCGCCGCCACCGTCGGTGACAAGACAACAGTCGCGCACGGTCAATGGATCGCCCACCATGCGCGCACCCAGCACGTCCTCGCGGGTCAGCGGGCCGCGCTCGAACGCTTCGGGGTTGCGCTGCGCCCAGGCCCGCGCGGCGACGGCCACGTCGGCCAGCTGTTCGCGGGTGGTGCCATATTCATGCATGTGCCGCGCCGCCGCCATCGCATAGGCCGAGATCGGATAGCGCGGATTATACGGCGCCTCGTAGGCCGGCGGACGTGAAGCGGTCACCAGTCTGCCCGACGCGGTGCGCTGGTTGGAGCCATAAACAATCAGCGCGACATCACACAGACCGGCGTCCAGCGCCATGGTCGCGGACGTCAGGTAGTTTACGAAGGACGAACCGCCCGACATCGTGCCATCAATGAAACGGGGCTGGATGCCCAGATACTCCGCCGCCATAAGCGCCGGCATGCTGTCTTCCATCATGGTGCAAAACAGCCCGTCGACGTCGGACAGTTTCAGCCCGGCATCGCCAAGCGCCGCAAGCGCAGATTGCGCCATGACATCATAGGCCGTCAGGCCATGGGCTTCTCCGAAACCGGCATGACCAGTTCCCACGATGGCGGATTTCCCCCGAAGTTCAATGGTCATGGCTTATCTCTCCGACGGCTTGAAAAGCACGGCCGGAGCGCCCTCGGCCTCGCCCACGAAAGCGGTTACAGGCATGTCGATAGCGACCTCACCCGGGGCGATGCCCTCGACCCGGCTCATCATCCGGACACCCTCGTCCAGCTCGACGACACATACGTTGTAGTCACCGCCCCGTTCGGGTTTTCGGCGCACGACCGTTGTGGTGTGGACCCGTCCCTTGCCCCTCGCCTTCATCCAAGAAATCGCGCTGCCATGACAATGGGGACACAAGACTCTCGGGAAAAAGTGATAGGCCCCGCAGTCGTCGCACTTTGGCAGCAGGATCTCTCCCTCTGCCAGCGCGCGTTGGAAAAATTGGTCTGGTCCTATGGCGTCCTGCACCAGCGTTCTCCTTCAAGCGATCCAGTCTTCGTCCAACCGTATTGATTATGTTTCTAACAATTGTTAGATTTAGTCAACCTTTCAGGATCAATTGAGAGAAACTCATGCCAGGTTCAGATTTAGCCCCCCTTTCCGGCAAACTCGTCGTTGCGCTGGAACAGGCAGTCGCCGCGCCTTTTTGCTCCTCGCGGCTGGCCGATGCCGGCGCGCGTGTGATCAAGATCGAACGCAAGGGAGCCGGCGATTTCGCCCGCGCCTACGATACCGCCGCCAACGGTGAAAGCGCCTATTTCACATGGCTGAACCGAGGCAAAGAATCGGTCGCCTTGGACATTAAAGCCGACGAAGACCGTGAAATCCTGCTCAGGATGCTGGAAAACGCGGATGTGTTTATTCAGAACCTGCTGCCCGGCGCGCTGGCCAAGCTCGGGCTCGATTCCGCAAGTCTGCGAGAGAGGTTTCCGCGTCTGGTGACCTGCGACATCACCGGCTACGGAGAGGACGGCCCGATGCGCAACGCCAAGGCCTATGATCTTCTGGTGCAATGCGAAAGCGGCCTGGCATCGGTGACCGGCACGCCGGATGGACCGGGGCGGGTCGGCGTGTCGGTCTGCGATATCGCCACCGGCATGACAGCCCATGCCGGGATCTGCGAAGCGCTGGTCGGGCGTGATCGAACCGGCAAGGGCAGCGGCCTCTCGGTGGCCATGTTCGACGTCATGGCGGACTGGATGGCGGTTCCGCTTCTTTTTCACGACTATGCCAATCAGCCCACGCCCAGAACCGGGCTTGGTCACTCTGTCATATGCCCCTACGGCGCATTCCACTGCCGAGGCGGTGAACAGGTCGTCATCTCGGTCCAGAACAGCCGCGAATGGAACCGGTTCTGCGTACAGATTCTCGGCGACCCGGCCTTGGCCGATGATCCGCGATTCCATGATAATTCAGCCAGGATCGCGCACAAATCGGAACTCGAAGAGCTTATCAAGACCGTGTTCGGCGCGCACGAACGTGCCGAATTGTTGAAGCTGCTCGATGGCGCGGGCATTGCATCGGCGGCGGTGAACGACGTTGCCGCGCTGTCGGATCACCCGCAACTTGATCGGGCGACCATCGGCACGCCCTCGGGACCTGTCAGCATCGCAATGCCCCCGATACGACGCGGCAGCACCGAAGCCGCGATCGGACCGTCCCCCGCATTGGACGCCGATGGAGCGGCCATTCGCGCGGAATTCGGTTCTCGTTCCTAGAACAGGAAATCAACCCATGACCAATGCAAAGAACACCGCAATCCTGCAAAGCGTCAGGATCATCGACCTGACGTCGATCATCTTCGGTCCTCTGGCCACGCAGATGCTGGGAGATCTGGGAGCGGATGTGATCAAGGTGGAAGCGCCCGAGGGCGATCTTCTGCGCCAGGTTCAGCCATCGCGGCACAGGTTGATGGGCGCTGCGTTTCTAGGGGCCAACCGCAACAAGCGCAGCGTCGTACTCGACCTGAAAACGCAAGCCGATCGCGACCGTCTGCGCAAGTTGCTGGTCGATGCCGATGTGATGATTTCAAGCATCCGGCCCGCGGCGCTTGCCAGATTGTCTTTGGATCCGGAAACCTTACGGAACGAGAACCCGAGCCTGATCACGGTTTCTGCAACCGGATACGGGCAGGACGGGCCTTACGCTTCGAAACCGGCCTTTGATGACATCGTCCAGGCGGTTTCGGGTTTGGCCAGCCTGCCCACCCTTCGCGATCCAGAGGCAAAACCCGATTATTCCCCGACCATTCTTGCCGACAAGCTTGGCGGTGTTACCACGGCTTATGCCGTCATGGCAGCCCTGTTTCATCGGGAACGCACGGGCCAGGCACAGCATGTCGAGGTGCCGATGTTCGAAACGCTGACGGCGTTTCTGCTGGCCGAACACATGGACGGCGCGACATTCGACGAGGTGCCGAGGAATTTCGGATATGCCCGCATGTTGGTGCCGCACCGCCGCCCGCTCCAGACGGCGGACGGGTTCATCACGATCCTGCCCTATACCAACGCCCAATGGGCGCGGTTTTTCAAGACGGTCGGGCGCGACGACATGATCAACCACGTCTGGGTCACCGACATGGACACCCGCAGCCGTAACATCGGCGCCCTTTACGACATGGTTGCTCGGATTGCGCTGACGCGGACAACCGCCGACTGGCTGGCCCTGATGGAGCAGGCCGACATTCCCGCCATGCCGGTGAACACCCTGTCGGATCTGCCGAACGATCCGCACCTTTCCGTAACCGGTTTCTTTCAGAAGGTCGAACACCCCACCGAAGGTACGATCTGGATGACACGCCCGCCCATTCGATTCTCGGCGACACCGGCGCGGCATGACCTGCGCCCCGCCCCCGGACTGGGCGAACACAACGACGAGATCATCGGTCCGGGGGGCGACTAGTCTCCGACCCGGCACCCGACGGATCAAACATCCAGCGAACGTGCGATCAGTTCCTTCATGATCTCGTTGGTGCCGCCATAGATCATCTGGACCCGGCTGTCGGCATAAAGACGCGCGATGGGGTATTCCATCATGAAACCGTAACCGCCGTGCAGTTGCAGGCATTCATGCATGACCTCGTTCTGCGTCTGGCTGCCCCACCACTTCGCCATCGAAGCCGTGGCCGCATCAAGTTCGCCCGCTTCAAGACGCGCGAGCCCGTCATTTACGAAGGAACGTAGCAATTCGGCCTTGGTTTTGCATTCCGCCAGTTTGAAGCGTGTATTCTGGAAGTCCATGATCCGGCTTCCAAATGCCTTGCGGTCCTGAACATATTTCACCGTTTCATCGATCGCAAAATCAATAAAACCGAGGGCGGTAATGCCGATCATCAGCCGCTCCCAAGGCAGCTGCTTCATCAGCTGGTAGAACCCCTGCCCCTCTTCCGGACCAAGCAGGTTCGCCGTAGGCACGCGCACATCCTCGAAGAACAGCTCAGCAGTATCCGAACCTTTCATACCCAGTTTCTTCAGGTTCCGTCCCCGGCGAAAGCCCTCGGCGCCCTCGGTTTCCAGAACGATCAACGAAACGCCCTTAGCGCCGGCGTTGCGGTCGGTCTTTGCCACGATAACAACGAGATCCGCCGTGTGCCCGTTTGTGATAAAGATCTTCGAACCGTTGATCTTGTAGTGGTTGCCATCCTTTTCCGCATAGGTTTGTACGTTCTGGAGGTCAGAGCCCGTTCCAGGCTCGGTCATGGCAATCGCCGCAACGCTGTCGCCGATGACCAGTTTCGGCAACCACTTTTTCTTCTGTTCCTCACTGCCATATGCGTTGAGATAATGGATTACGATGGACTGGATCCCATAGCCCCAACCCGTATCACCGGTGCGCCCCTGCTCGTAGACGGTAATCGCGTCGAACCCGATGCCGCCACCGAACCCACCATATTCTTCGGCAATCGAGCCACCCATGACACCCTGCTGACCGACTGTTTTCCAGAAGTCGCGGTCAACAATTCCCTGCTCCGCCCATTTTTCAATCTTCGGAGCCATCTCTGCATCGAAAAGCCTGCGTGTACTATCGGCGAACATCTTGTGTTCATCCACTGCCCAACTCGGGGAGTTCTTGATCAGAGACATGTTTTATTCCTATCGAGTCATGCTTGCATTGAAAAAATCTAACAAGTGTTTTTTTCTCACAATGAACCCGAGCCGTTCTGACGGGGCGTCACACGGCTTCGGACCGTGCGCATCCGGATTTATCCAATCAACGCGCCGCCCATTCGGCTCGTATAAAAAGGCCCGACAAAACAGGCGGGCCTTTTTATACTTTTTTGCAATGGCTTACAGCTTGTCGGTCAGTTCGGGCACGGCCTCGAACAGGTCGGCGACCAGACCGTAATCGGCAACCTGGAAGATCGGGGCCTCTTCGTCCTTGTTGATCGCGACGATGATCTTGCTGTCCTTCATGCCCGCAAGGTGCTGAATCGCACCCGAGATGCCGACGGCGATATACAGGTCAGGCGCGACCACCTTGCCGGTCTGGCCGACCTGCCAGTCGTTCGGTGCAAAGCCCGAGTCGACGGCGGCGCGGGATGCGCCAACGGCGGCGCCCAGCTTGTCGGCCAGTTTCTCGATCAGCGCAAAATCGTCTTCCGAGCCGACGCCACGGCCGCCCGAAACCACGATACCGGCCGAGGTCAGTTCGGGACGGTCGCTTTCGGCGACCTTGTCTTCGACCCATTCCGACAGGCCCGAAACGGATGCGCCGCCCACGGTTTCCACGGCGGCCGAGCCACCGGTGCCGGCCGCGTCGAAGCTGGCGGTGCGGAAGGACACGACCTTTTTTGCGTCGCCCGATTTCACCGTCTGGATCGCGTTACCTGCATAGATCGGGCGCTCGAACGTGTCGGCATCGACCACGCCGGAGACATCGGTCAGCATCATCACGTCCAGCAGCGCGGCCACGCGGGGCAGCACGTTCTTGGCGTCGGTGGTGGCGGGTGCCACGATGTGATCGTAGTCGCCTGCCAGCGACACGATCAGGTCGGCGGTCGATTCCGCCAGGCGATGACCCAGCGCGGGGTCTTCGGCGACCAGCACCTTGGCCGCGCCGTCGATTGTCGCGGCTTCTTTCGCGGCGTCGGCGGCAGACGCGCCGGCGCACAGAACCGTCACGTCGCCCAGGGCCTTGGACGCGGTGACCGCCTTTGCGGTCGCGTCCATCGATAGTTCACCATTGTTGACTTCGGCAAGAAGAAGAACAGCCATCACACCGCCCCCTTTTCCTTGAGTTTCGCAACCAGCTCGTCGACCGAGCCAACCATTTCACCGGCGGCGCGTTCGGCCGGCTCGGACGTCTTGACCACGGTCAGGCGCGGGGTGACGTCGACGCCATAGTCGGCGGCCGTCTTTTCATCCAGCGGCTTTTTCTTGGCCTTCATGATGTTGGGCAGCGACGCATAGCGCGGTTCGTTCAGGCGCAGGTCGACGGAAACGACGGTCGGCATCTTGACCTTGATGGTCTGCAGGCCGCCATCGACCTCGCGGGTGACGACGGCGCTGTCGCCATCGATGCCCACTTCCGAGGCAAAGGTCGCCTGGCTCCAACCGAGGATCGCCGACAGCATCTGGCCGGTGGCATTCATGTCGTTGTCGATCGCCTGCTTGCCGCAGAGAACCAGACCGGGCTGTTCCTCTTCCACGACCTTGGCAAGGATCTTGGCCACTGCCAGCGGCTCGATATCCTGGTGCACGTCATCCGCTGCGACGACCAGGATGGCGCGGTCGGCGCCCATGGCCAGTGCGGTGCGCAGGGTTTCCTGCGCCTGTTTGACGCCGATGGATACCGCGACGACCTCTTCGGCCTTGCCGGCCTCTTTTAGGCGGATCGCCTCTTCGACGGCGATTTCGTCGAACGGGTTCATCGACATCTTAACGTTGGCGAGATCGACACCGCTGCCATCCGCCTTGACGCTGACCTTCACGTTGTAGTCGATCACCCGTTTCACAGGCACGAGTACCTTCATTGGCGTGGTCTCCTTGAGTTTTGCGATAAGGTTTCAACCGAGCTAACGGTCTTTGAATTCTGGAGTTCTTTTTTCCGAAAACGCTTTCATCGCTTCGGGAAAGTCATGCGCGCACAGCAAAACGCTTTGGGCATCGCGCTCGATATCCAGCGCCTCGAGATAGCTGCACTCGGCTGCGGCGCGCATCACACGCTTGGCGGTCTGAACGCCAAACATCGGGTGCGTTGCAATCTCGCGGGCAATTTCCAACGCCCGTACTTCGACCTGGTTGGCCGGCACACATTCTTCGACAACGCGCAGGTCCCTAGCGGTGCGCCCGTCGATTTCACGGCCCGTGAGCACAAGCATCCGGGCCACGCCCGCACCGGCGCGCTGCTGAAGCAGCCAGCTTGATCCCGTGTCGGGACAACCGCCGACGCGTGCAAATACTTCGCACAGCCGGGCATCTTCGGCGGCAACGACAATGTCCGCCGACAAGGCCAGGCTGAGGCCCGCGCCAAAAGCCACGCCGCATACCGCAGAAATCAGAGGTTTGCGAAACAGATAGGCCGCGCGTCCGCCATCGTGAACCAGGTCCACCATTTCCGACGTCGCCCGCGCGCCTTTGGCGATCTCGGACTGAAACCCGACAAGATCGCCGCCGCTGCTGAAATGATCGCCGCCGGTCATGACAACGGCACGGATCGTAGCGTCCCGTTCGGCTTCGCGCAGGAGCGCCACCAGTTCTTCGACGAACCCGATGCTGTAAGGGTTGCGTTTTGTCGGCTGAAGAAAACGCAGGATTCCGACAGGGCCTTCCCTGTCCAGGCGAATAAGCTCAGTCATTCAAGTCTCCATCAGGTCCCGGTCCAGACGGGTGCTCGCTTTTCAGCAAAGGCCTTTGGGCCTTCAATCGCGTCGTTGCTGGCGTAAACCACCTCGTGCAGGCGCTTGCCCTCTTTCAGGCCACCCGCACAGCCCAGGTCCATGGTCGCGCGAACGCCGCCTTTGGCCGCAATCACCGAAAGCGGGGCCGCGCTGGCAATGCGTTTGGCAAGGTCGAAGGCCCGTGCGCGGACAGCATCGGGAGTGTCTTCGATATAGTTGGTGAACCCGTATTCGTGCAGGCGCTCGATCGGCATCAAATCGCCGGTCAGAACAATTTCCATAAGGATGGGCTGCGGCAGCATGGACAATGCTGGCGATGCCCAAGGCGATCCACGACCGATCTTTACTTCGGTAATGCCGACCTTGGTTCCCTTGAGACCGACCCTCAGATCGCAATTCAGCGTCAGCATCATTCCGCCCGCCATCAGCGACCCCGTCATCGCCGCGATGATCGGTTTTTTGCAGGCGCGCATGGTCTCGTGAAACGGGTCGCGCATCTTGGTCAGAATATCGACGCCCTCGTCGCGTGCGATTTGTGTAGCTTCCTTCAGATCCAATCCGGCGCTGAAAACGCCGCAATCGGCCGACGTCAGAATGGCCACGCGAACGCTGTCGTCCGCCTCGATCTTCTCCCAGGCGTCGGTCAGCCCGTTCGTCGCCGCCACAGAAAGCGCGTTCTTGCGTTCTGGCCGGTTGATACAGACGGTCGCAATGCCATCTTCAATCTTCACGTTAATGGGACTCATGATACCTGCTTCGTTTCTCTGAACAACTTGGGTGCGTAAAGCTTCCCCGCGATATGTTTACCGCGGGGAAGCTGTGTCCTACTCGACTTTGAAAGTCGCGGAGCTGTGCTTGATGACATCCCACACAACGTCGAGATAGTCGGCGCTCCAGTCGGTCTGCGGAACCCAGGTTTCGCCATTCCACTGCTCGACCCGAGTCTTGCCACCACCACCATGATCTTTGTCGGTCACTGTAACCGGGGCCATGGTGCCGTTTCCATCGAAGTTCTCGATCGATTCATAGGCATTCTTCATGCTTTCCGGTGTGATCGGCCAACCGTTTTCGGCAATCGCGATACGCGCGGCTTCAAAACCGACCGAATAAATCGCCATACCCATGTTATAGTACACGTCTCGCACCAGATTCTCGGGTCCGCTGCCCTTGCCATTGGCATAGTAGGTTTCCAGCATCGTCTTGACGATCGGAACTTCCTGGCCACCGGCCACGTTGGTTCCGCGCAAAATGCCTTTTGCCTCTTGTGCGCCAATGTTGGCGATATCGACCTCGTTGAGCCAGTTGACCGACAGGTAACGGTCGATCGGGAACCGGTTGCGGCGCATTTCCTTCGAGGCAACCACATGCCCGCCAGCCAGAAGCCAGCTGATCACGTAATCTGGCTTATCACGGCGGATATTGCTCCAGGCACCGGCCTGATCCGAACCGGGAAGCGGCACGGGATAAAGCTCCAGTTCGAACCCTTCCTTCTCGGAAAGCGTTTTCAGGATCTCGATTGGTTCCTGACCGAAGGGATAATCCAGATAGATGAACCCGATCTTCGCCTTGCTCAGGTCACCGCCCATCTGGCCCTTGATGAAGGCAACGTTATTTGCCGCCTGCTGCCAGTACGTCGGACCGACCGGGAAAACCCATTCGAACACTTCCCCGTCAACTGCATCGCCACGGCCAACGAAGGACTGCATCAGAACGTTGCCGTCCTTCATGGCACGCGGCAGAACCGCGTTCGTGACCGGCGTGGACAGAAAATTGAATAGGAACACACCTTCGCGCTTGAGCTGCTCATAGCATTCCACACCGCGCTGCGGTTCGTTGCCGTGATCGCGAACGATGATTTCTACCGGATGCCCTTCGATACCGCCATTTTCGTTGGTGTACATCGCCAGATCCTGGGCGGCCTGAGCCACCTGCGGCGAAATGAAAGTGTAGGATTTGCTAAGGTCGAAGCAGAGTCCGAAGCGGATCGGCTCCTTGTCCTGCGCTGCGGCCACAGTCGCGCTTGCTGCCAGCGCAGTAGCAAGGACTACTGCCTTAATTTGCTGTGTGACTTTCATGTTTTCTCTCTCCCGTTGGTTTGGTTTGGGGCGGTGATACCGTTTCGTAAACGCCGCTGCCGCCCCGCGTAGCGTCGCCCTTCCTGCTACCAGTCTTTCACTGCTCGTATTGTGACGAACTTTCTTTCACCACGTCCCACACGACGTCCGTGTACTCAGAGATCCAGTCGGTTTGCGGCACCCAAGTCTCCCCGTCCCACATCTCGATCCGGGTCTTGCCACCGCCGCCATGATCTTCGGCCGTCACCGTAATGGGGGCCATCAGCCCGTTCGCGTCGAATCCCTCAAGCGACTCCAGTCCCGCTTTGTAGGACTTTGCGGTAATCGGAAGGCCTTCGAGTTCTGCCGCCTTGCGCGCGGCTTCGAACATGATTGAATACATGGCCAGACCGGTGTTGTAGAAAACGTCCTGGGTCTTCTCAATCGGGCCCGAACCCTCGCCCTTGTCGTAGAGCTCGGTCATGATCTCCTGATACAGCGCGACGTCCTGACCGCCCACAACATTGGTACCGCGCTTGATACCCTTGGCGGCCTCGTCGCCAATATTGGCGATATCGACTTCGTTCAGCCAGTTGACGGAAATGTATTTGTCCATCGGGATGCGATTGCGCTGCATTTCCTTCGACGCAACCACATGCGCACCGCCAAGCATCCAGACAATCACATGATCTGGGTTGTCCCGGCGCACCTTGGACCACACACCGGCCTGGTCACTGCCAGGCAGTGGCACAGGGTAAAGCTCAAGCTTGAAACCCTCTTTTTCGGACAAGGTTTTGAGAATCTCGATCGGCTCCTGTCCGAAAGGATAATCGAAATACACAAACCCCACCTTCACGTCCGACAAGTCGCCATCATGCAATTGCTTTATGTAGGCAACATCATTGGCCGCCTGTCCCCAATAGGTCGGTCCGATCGGATAGACCCATTCGAAAACGGTGCCGTCGACGGCATCGCCTCGGCCGACAAGCGACTGCATCAGGATACGCCCGTCTTCCATGGCCCGCGGCAGGATAGCCAGAGAGACCGGAGTGGACAGGGTATCGAAAACAAAGACGCCCTCGCGGCTGAGTTTCGAGTAGCACTCGATTCCGCGCTGCGGTTCGTTCCCGTGGTCACGCACGATGACTTCGACCGGTTCCCCACCGATGCCGCCCTTCATGTTGATGAGCTTGGCAAGGTCCATCGCGGCCTGCGAAACCTGCGGCGTGGCAAAGGTATAGGCCTTGCTGAGATCGTAGCAGATGCCGATCTTGAATGGCTCGGCCAGCGCCTGGGTGCCGAACAGCGCCCCGCCAACCATTGAAAATACTGCCAGCGCTTTGGTAAGTCTCTTCATTTTTTCCTCCCTGAACAGTTTTCGAATAGTACGTTAGCTCAGCCAACGTTTGCGTCGGCTGTAGTGCTTGACGTTGTGAAAATCGGTCTCTCCGCCGCCTAGATAGAACTCCTGAATGTCGGAGTTGGATTTGAGCGCCTCGGCCGTGCCGTGCATAACGACGCGGCCGTTTTCGATAAGATACCCTTGCGAAACGATCTCCAGAGCTGCCAGGGCGTTCTGTTCCACCAGCAGGACGGACAGGCCCTCATCCTTATTGATCTTTTGCAGGATGCCGAAGATTTCCTCGACCAGGAACGGAGCAAGCCCGAGGCTTGGTTCATCAAGCATCAAAAGCTTCGGCTGGGTCACGAGGGCCCGCCCAATGGCAAGCATCTGTTGCTCACCACCCGACAAATAGCCTGCTTGGGAATTTTTGCGTTCGGCAAGCCGTGGAAAATAGGCGTAAATCTTGTCCTTTTCCGCATTCAGCGTCGATCGGGACATTCCGCGCGGCGCGGCGGCGGTCAGGTTCTCGTCGGGGGTCAGATGTTCAAAGACCCGCCGCCCTTCGATGACATGACAGATGCCCATCTCGACGCGTTTTTGCGCGGGCGCTTCGGTAATGTCCGTTCCCTGGAACGTTATCTCACCTCGGCTGATGCGTCCGCGCTCGGCCTTCAAAAGACCGCTGATCGCTTTCAACGTGGTACTTTTTCCAGCTCCGTTCGATCCCAAGAGTGCGATCATCTCGCCCTTTGGGACTTGGACCGAAACACCTTTGATCGCCAGTATTACATTGTCGTACAGTACTTCGACGCTGTTCATGGATAGAATGTTCTGGGCTTCAACTTTTTCTTGCATCGGCATTCCCCTATTTCTTGAACTGATCGAAGGGCCAAACCATCAGATAGTCTCTGATGTTGCCGTAGAGTTTTCCCAAACCGAGTGGTTCGATCAGAAGGATAATGACGATCAGTGCGCCATAGACTGCGTTCGGGATGTGAGCGAGTGTTTCAACATCGATCTGCATGCCAAGCCCGTCACTCAGCGTGACGACGAGACCATTCACGATACCCGGAACAAGAAGGATCAGGGCAACACCGAAATAGGAACCGATAATGCTGCCAAGGCCGCCAACAATCACCATCGCAAGAACCTGGATCGAAACGGCAACCGAGAATTGCTCGGGTGCGGCGAGAAAGAAAAAGGTGGCAACAAGCAACGCACCGCTGACGCCTGCGATGAACGAAGAAGTCGCGAATGCGAGGATTTTGTAGTAGAAACTGTTCACACCCAGGATCGCGGCCGCAAAGTCTTTTTCCCGGACAGCGACCAAGGCGCGACCGAGTCCAGTACGCTTGAGATTAAGCATGAAGATCGTCACCAACACACACCAGCCGAAGGCGACATAGTAGAAGCCAGTATCAGTGGTAATCTCTTGCCCGAGCAGCGCCAATGTCGGTGACTGGAGCGACGCGTGTGAGCCCCCCGAGATCGCCGGAGAGTGGGTCAGAACCCAGTCCATCACGAATTGCATCGCAAGAGTGGTAAGGGCGAGATACAGTCCCTTGACCCGCAAAGCGGCAAAAGCAAACAGGCTGCCGATCACGGATGACGTCAACCCGCCGATGATCAGGGCGAATTCCCACGGCACCCCGAAACGCGCGGCATGGATCGCCGAATAGGCGCCGACAGCCATGACCGCGGCATAGCCCAGGTGAAGCTGCCCCGCCCAACCTGTCACCAGGTTCAGCCCCAAAGCGGCGGCCGTCCAGATCAGCCAGGGAAGCAAGTAGCTGTTCAGGTAAAGCGACGGAATGATGAACGGCGCGGCAAGACCGATCAGAAAGATGAATGCTGTCAGATTTCTGTCGGCAGGCACCTTGAAGATACGGCTGTCCGAAACGTAGTCGGCGTGATGGACGCCGGAAAGTCTGTAAAACATCCCTTACACCCTTTCGATGTCGTGACGACCGAATAGTCCGTGCGGACGGATCATGACCGTGAGAATGAGCACGGCAGCGACGATAAGCTCACGGCTTCCGCCTCCGACAAGCGGATCGAGGAAATCAGCGCCAATGTTTTCGACGACACCTAGGATGATGCCTGCGATTACGGCGCCAAGGATACTGTCGAGACCACCGAGAACGGCAACCGTCAGTCCTTTGAGAAGCAACAGCGACAGCGCCTGATCGACACCCTGAATCACACCCCAGATGACGCCAGCGGCGACAGCAACAACGGATGCCAATGCCCAGGACAACCCAACGCCGCGCTCAACCGAGATACCTACCGACCACGAAGCCATGTAATCATCCGCGATCGCCCGCAACTTGATCCCGGTCCGGGTTCGGAAAAACAGCATGAATGCGACAAACAAGGCGAGCGCAACACCGGCACCAACTAGATGGATGCGGCTGATGAAGATGTCGCCCAAAAACAGTGGATCGTAGCTGACGCCCAACTCCATCGAACGTGACGTCCCGCCCCAAATCGCAAGCGTTGTACCCCGCAGGAAAATGTCGAGGCCGAGTGTCAGCATCAAGATCATGACGACCGGCCGACCTGCGAGACGGCGCAGAGCAACACGCTCAATGCCGAACCCAAGGCCGAACATGACAACCGCAGCCAGA
The DNA here is from genome assembly GCF_027912675.1 of Paracoccus sp. SCSIO 75233. Lineage (NCBI taxonomy): Bacteria > Pseudomonadati > Pseudomonadota > Alphaproteobacteria > Rhodobacterales > Paracoccaceae > Paracoccus > Paracoccus sp. SCSIO 75233. The sequence continues at coordinate 213,443 of NZ_CP115758.1, forward strand.
GGGATGGCCAGCCACAAGGGTAAACCCACATCGCGCGCCAGCGCCAAGACCACATAGGCCCCGACCATGGTCAACCCGCCCTGCGCCAGATTGGGCACCGAAGATGCCTTGTAAATCAGCACAAGGCCGATGGCGAATAGCGAATACAGCAGACCCGTCAAGGCTCCGTTGATCGCAAGCTCTGATAGAAAGACCCAGTCCATTTATACCTCCCTGATGGGAAGGCTTCTTTCGACCTTCCCTACTTCCCCGGTCTCGTAAGTCACCTGCGCGCTTACATGGACCTCTTTTGAACCGTCGTAGAGCGCCGCGATCACGTCGGCATAGCGTTCCTGAACGACCTTCCTCCGCAGTTTTCGTGTCCGTGTGATTTCACCATCGTCCGGGTCGAATTCTTTCGGCAGACTGACAAAGCGTTGCAGGCGCAATGGCTCGGTGACGGCCTTGTTGACCCGTTGGAACGCCTCGCGAAGCAACGTCGCGACCTCTTCACGCTGAGAAAGATCGGCATATGACACGTAAGGTACGCCGTTCACTTCGGCCCAGTGCCCCACGGCCTCGAAATCCACGCAGACCATCGCCGTCAGTTCCTTCAGCCCGGCGCCAATCACGGCCGCATCCTTGATATACGGGCTGAATTTCAACCGGTTCTCGATGTAGTTTGGAACGTAACGTTCACCGTCGGCGGTGTGCATGACCTCGGAGACACGGCCCAGAACAACCAGGTGTCCGTCGTCTTCCAGATAGCCGGCATCGCCGGTATGCAGCCACCCGCCCTCAAGCGCTTCGGCGGTCGCTTCGGGTTTGTTGAAATACCCTTCGAACACGCTGTCCGAGCGCACCAGGATCTCACCGTCTTCGGCAATGCTGACCTCGACGCCAGGCGCCGGTTTGCCAACCGTATGAAGACGGACCTCGCCCGGAGCCTGAATCGCGTTGATCGCGCTGTTCTCGGTCTGGCCGTAGAGCTGACGCAACTTGATCCCCAGGGCGCGGTAGAACACAAAGGTGTCTTCCCCGATCGCTTCACCGCCGGTGAACGCATTCTTTAGGCGGCTCATCCCGAACTGGTCCTTGATCGGTCCGAAAACCATCACCTCGCCCAGAAGCCGGCCCAATGGCTCAAGTACACCGCCGCTTTTGCCATTCAGCTTGTTCATTTCAGCTGCGATGGCCCGATCCATGAAGAAATGGTACAACCATTTCTTGACCGGGGTCGAATTCTCGATACCGACCTGGATCGTCGTCAGCATCTGGTCCCAGCTTCTTGGCGCCGCCAGATAGAATGTCGGAGCGATTTCGCGCATGTCGCGCACAACCGTTTCCTGACGTTCCGGCACGTTCACGGTGAACCGCCAAAGCAGGGCCGCCGCGACGGTAATGGCAAAATCGCCCACCCAGGCCATCGGCAGATAGGCCAGGATTTCCTCGTTTTCGTCGAATGCGCCCGCTGCATGCCCGTTCTTAGCGGCAGCAAGAACATTTTTCTGACTTAGAACGATACCTTTCGGCTCGCCCGTGGTCCCTGACGAATGCATGAAGATGGCCGGATCTTCGGGTTTTGCACGACCGTAAAGCTCTTCGCGCAGGCCGGGGGCTTCATTCAGATCGTGCTGACCGACTTCGATCAGGTGATCCCAGGACATCAGCCCTTCGACCTCATAGAAACCAAGGCCCCGCGCTTCGTCATAAATGATGTGGTCGATCCCCTCGGCGCCCGCGTCCTTCAGCTCCAGGATCTTGTCAACCTGTTCCTGATCTTCGGCGATGGCCGCGACGATTTCGACTTCGCCAAGAAAGTGCCGGAGTTCTTCGAGCGTCGCGCCGGGATAGGCAGGCATTGCATAGGCACCCAGCAACGAAATAGCCAGCATTCCGCCATACAGCCGCGCCCGGTTGTCGCCCAGGATAAGCACCGCCTTGCCCGGTGTTACGCCGATTTTCTCAAGCCCGGCCGCGCAGGCCAGCACCTCTTCGGCGTATTCCGCCCATGTGGTTTCCTTCCAGATCCCACGCTCTTTTTCGCGAAGCGCGATTTCCGAACCGTGTTTCGAGGCGTTCCGCGCCAGAATTGCGCCGATCGTGTCGCTGCCCGAAGACTGTTTCTTCGTCAAATCAGTCATGCGACCCTCCGATATATGCCTCGATGACCCGCGGGTCCTTCACAACCTCCTTGGGGATGCCACTGGCGATCATTTCACCATAATTCAGGGCCAGCATCCGATCACAAATGCCGGTGATGACATCCATATGATGTTCGATCAGCAGAACGCTGACGCCGCGTTCGGCACGGGCATCCAGAATGAAACGGGACATATACCCTTTCTCTTCCTGGTTCATGCCGGCCATCGGTTCATCGAGAATCAGCATCTGTGGCTCGGCCACCAATGCCCGCGCCAGCTCGACCCGCTTTTTCAACCCGATCGGAAGACCATCGACCAACTCATGCCGAATGCTCTCGAGCTGTAGAAACTCGATCACCTCCTCGACGATTTTACGGTTCTCGATTTCTTCACGCTGTGCTGCCAACCAATATAGCGCCGTACGCAAAACGCCTGGGCTCATGTGGATGTGCCGCCCGAGCAGGATGTTGTCCAGAACGCTCATCCCGTTGAACAGAGCAAGATTTTGGAACGTTCTTGCAACGCCGAGCTTGGCAACCTTGTGAGGCGCCGTACCCGTAATGTCGTTTCCTGCCAGCCGGACCCTGCCCTCGTTTGGCGGGTAAAATCCGGTAATTGCGTTTGTTAGCGTTGTCTTGCCGCTGCCATTCGGACCGACAAGTCCAAAGATTTCCCCTTGTCGAATAACGAGGTCAACACCGGTGACAGCGACGATGCCGCCGAACCGTCGCTCGATCCCGCTGCACTCCAGTATCGCCCCATCATCGGCTCCGATTGCTGTTTTAATCTTTGTCGTCATCTAGATCTCATTGTCCCCCTAAGGTTCACGGCCAACATCAGGTAATCCGGAAGTAGTCCGGCCGCCCCGTTGGCCATGGATCCCCCCACAATTGCTGCCCACCGTCGATGTTCAGAACTTCACCGGTTACGAATTTCCCTGAATTGGCCGCCATATAGACAACCCCTTCAGCGACATCCCATTCGTCCCCGGCGTGCCGCATCGGGTTGGAGTCCTGAAATGTCGCAGAACCCTCCGGAGGGTAGTTCCCGAAACCGTTGCTTTCGCAGCAACCCGGCGCCACGCAGTTCACTCGGATACCGTGCGGAGCCCACTCCACCGCAACCGACTTGGACAGGTAAACTACCCCTGCCCGGGCCGCACAGGTATGCGCGATGCCGGGCATGCCGCGCCAGATATCGGCCACGATGTTGACGATGGAGCCCGATTGCTTGTTGGCGACCCAGTGGCGCGCCGTGGATTGCATCATCCACCACGTGCCGTTCAGGTTGGTGTCTATGACCGCATTCCAGCCCTTTGGACTAAACTCCAACGCTGCTTGCGGAAACTGACCCCCAGCATTGTTCACCAATACGTCAATCGCCCCGAACTCCTGGTTCGTCTTGGCGACAAAATCCTCGACCTGCTCAGGCTCCCGGATGGTCATTGGCACAGCGAAGACTTTACCCCCGAAACTTTCGAGGAACTCCCTCGCCAAAGCCAGTTTCTCTTCGTTGCGTCCATTGATCGCCAGATTGGCCCCGAGCCTCGCGAACAGGGTCGCAATTGCCAGCCCCAATCCGCCTCCAGCGCCGGTCACCACAACGGTTTTGCCGCTGAATAAATCGCTCGCGTAAACGGTTGCACGTTTCGACAGGTCCTCCTTCGAAGACCCGAACTGCGTCTTATGCATGACGCCTCCTCCCATTCCCCTTAAGGGGCAGTTGTCACTAATCTAACGCGCGTTAGAAAATTGGTCAAGACACCTTTTCCCACCAGCCCCGCCCGTTATCTCAGATCAGTAAGACATTGGAAGTCCAAGGGCTTTTTCTGCTATGAACGACAAAAGCATCTGCGGTGTCACCGGTACGATGCGGAACAGCAGAGCTTCCCGTACCAGTCGCTCCACGTGATATTCCTTGGCGTATCCGAATCCGCCAAATGTAATTTGCGCGGCTTCGGTCGCCTCAACCGCGGCGTCGGCGGCCAAAAGCTTGGCAGCGTTCGCCTCGACGCCGCAGGGTTCTCCCGCATCGTAGAGGGCTGCAGCGTGCATCACCATGAGATTGGCAGATTCCACCCGCGCCCAGGCTTTGGCGAGTGGATGCTGAACACCCTGATTTTGGCCGATCGGGCGGTCAAAAATCACACGTTCGTTTGCATAATGCGCCGCTCGCGCCAGTGCGTTGCGCGCAATACCGATGCATTCACCGGCCACCAGGATGCGTTCGGGATTCAACCCGTGCAAAATTTGTCTAAAGCCTTTGCCCTCCTCCCCGATCAGGTCCTCAGCCGGAATCGGCAACCCATCGATGAAGACTTCGTTAGAATCGACAGCCTTTCGACCCATCTTTTCGATCTCTCGCACGTCAACGAAATTTCGGTCGAGATCTGTATAGAACAGGCTCAGCCCTTCGGTCGGGCTGCTCACATCCTCAAGCCGCGTTGTTCTGGCCAGAAGCAACATCTTGTCTGCCACCTGCGCGGTAGAAATCCAGACTTTTTGTCCGTGCACGACATATCTGTCCCCCCGCCACTTCGCAACGAGCTATGCTGGGAAATGGGTGACGGTGTTTGAGAAGGCGGCGTATCGTGGCGGGTGTCGAAGCCTGCCAGAACTTCCAGAAGGAACGATACGCCTATGACGAAGAATACCGACATCATCGCCCTGCGTCAGCCGGAATCTGTTGACGATCCGCTGACCGAGATTGCCCGGGATGGGGCGCGCCGGATGCTGGCCGCTGCACTTCGGGCAGAGGCTGACGCCTTCGTCGCTCAGCATGCCGAAGAGGTCCTGCCGGATGGCCGGCAGCGTATCGTCCGGCATGGGTATGGGCCGGAGCGAAGCATCCAGACCGGGATCGGCGCGCTTGATGTGCGCCGCCCGAAGGTGCGAGACCGCGCGGCCGGACCTGCTGACGAGAAGGTGCGGTTCAGCTCCGCCATCCTGCCGAAATGGGCGCGGCGGTCGCGCAGCCTCGATGCCCTGCTGCCAGTCCTCTACCTGCGCGGCATTTCCACCGGCGACTTCCGGGAGGCGCTCTCTGCGATCTTGGGGGCGGAGGCGCCAAACCTGTCGCCGGGCGTAATCTCGCGCCTGACCGGGGAATGGCAGCAGGAACATGACCGCTGGCAGCGCCGTGATCTTTCGGCGCGGCGGTATGTCTACATCTGGGCGGACGGCGTCTACCTCCAGGCCCGGATGGAGCCGCAGGCCGAGTGCATGCTGGTCATTCTGGGCGCCACGCCCGAAGGGAAGAAGGAACTGGTCGGCTTCCAGATCGGCGTTCGGGAAAGCGCGCAGAGTTGGCGCGAGTTGCCGGTCGACATCAAGGCCCGCGGCCTTGCCGTCCCGCCGGAGATCGCCGTGGGAGACGGGGCCATGGGGTTCTGGAAGGCGCTCGACGAGGTCTTCCCCGGCACGCGTCATCAGCGCTGTTGGGTCCACAAGATCGCCAACGTGCTGAACAAGTTCCCGAAATCGATGCAGCCGACGGTGAAGGCCGACCTGCGCGAGATATGGCAGGCCGAGACCCGCGCTAAGGCCAAGGCCGCCATGGACATCTTCGCCGAGAAATATGGGATCAAATACGAGAAGGCGGTAAACTGCCTGACAAAAGACCGCGACGCGCTGCTGGCGTTCTATGACTTCCCGGCCGACCATTGGGATCACCTGCGCACGGGCAACCCAATCGAAAGCGTCTTCGCCACCGTCCGGCACAGGACCGTCCGAACCAAGGGGGCGCTGTCGCAAACGACAGCGAAGCTGATGGTGTTCAAGCTCGTTCAGACCGCCGCCAAAACATGGCGCCGCCTGAAGGGCGCGAACCAGTTGCCTTTGGTCATCGAAGGCGTCACATTCACCGACGGTGTCGCCGAGAACGACACCGAAAACCGCGCCGCGTGATCAAGCCGCATCACCCAGATTTCAGCATAGCTCTGGATAAGCTGCAAGCAAGTCAAAGAGCGCGAACAGGCCATCTGCGTAGCGCTCGGCTTGACTCATGTCCCATTCCGCCGCGCCCTGGATCCAAATGTCCGCAAGATCGGCTTCCGCTGCAGGACGGATGGTCCATCTGCTATTTTCCGGCATGCTTCGCGTGCATCCGGGCCTTGAACGCGTTGCAGTCAAACGACTTTGCCGGGCCGCTGGCGATTCCGGCATCAACCGCTGCCTGGATTTCAGCGATTGCATCGTGCCGCATCCTGTCGCGCCGGATCAGGTCACGGACATAATCGCTCGAGTTGGCGTAGCGTCCCGACTTCGCCTGATCCTCGACCCAGGACTTCATCGGATCCGGCAGCGAGATGTTCATGGTGCCCATGGCTGTCTCCTTCGCGGCGAGGATATGGCAAGCTTTGCCATCAAGCAACCGTCTCCCCCTGCCCTGCTCGGCCAATCCGTCGTTTATTAGTGTTATCTAAAATTGCAAATGGCCCGTTTTCATGCCCCTGATAGGCTATGCGCGCGTATCCACAGAGGATCAGACCCCCCTGCCCCAGTCCGAGGCGCTGCAATCGGCGGGATGCGCCGAGATCTTTGAAGAGCACGCCTCAGGCGGCAATCGTGCGCGTCCGGTGCTTGCACGTGTGCTGGAGCGGATCGGCAAGGGCGACACGCTGGTCGTCGTCCGGATCGACCGCCTCGCGCGGTCTTTGTCGCACCTTCTCGAGGTGATTGAGCGTCTGGAGGCCAAGGGCGCCTTCTTCCGCTCCCTGCAGGACCCCATCGACACTGCATCGCCGCAAGGCAAGTTTAGGCTGCAGGTTCTGGACGCCGCGGCCGAGTTCGAACGCGCCCTAATCCGTGAGCGCACGAAGGCCGGGCTTGTCTCTGCGCGCGCCAAAGACCCCGCTGCGCTGCGCAAGGTGCGGCTGGCGCGACAGGACGGCTATATGGAGCGCTTGGACGAGACCGCGCAGGATTGGGTGCCCCACGTGCGCCGCTTGCGCCCCGATATTGCTTGGGAAGACGTGCTGCGGATTATCAATGGCCCCCCTGCCCCCAGATCGCCATTGGACCCAAAGCCGCCTGCTCCGCGCTGTGAAGGCCTATGTCAGAGACGGTTTCCTGCCTGCCGAGGTGCTTCGGCGCGCCGGACGCCGCGAAACCGATGACCGCCTGCCGGCCATCGTGGCGGCCATCAAAGGGTCGGACCCAGATATCACGCTACAAGCGATCTGCGACCGGTTGGAATCCATGCGTGAGCGCACCCCTCGAGGCCGCACCAGCTGGCAACCGTCCTCCGTCAGGATGCTGTTGGAACGGGCGGAGCGGCTTGGCCTAATTTCATCAGAATCGGCTCACCCCCAACCGTAACTAGCAGAGACCCAAACAGCTGAATCTATCGCTCCAGACACCGTCAGAAGGTCAATTGTGCCATTGGTT